>CAJGDJ010000007.1 GCA_904502025.1 uncultured Muribaculaceae bacterium | reverse complement strand
GCCACGCGAACATTTATACAATGGAGGTGTGGCGAGATAGAGATACCCATTTTCGATAATTGGACGCATGCGACGGAAGAAGAATGTCATCAACAATGTTGCAATGTGGCTACCATCGACGTCGGCATCGGTCATGATGATGATTTTGTGGTAGGCGAGACGTGAAAGGTTGACTTGTGTTTTGTCTTCTTCAGTGCCAATTGTTACACGCATTGCACGGAATAGGTTGGCGATTTCTTCGTTGTCGAATATTTTGTGTTCCATTGCTTTTTCTACATTGAGGATTTTGCCTCGTAATGGTAGAATTGCTTGGAAGGTGCGATCGCGACCTTGTTTTGCAGTACCACCTGCAGAGTCCCCTTCGACAATAAAAAGTTCGCAGTCTTCGGCTGTGCGTGATGAGCAGTCGGCAAGTTTGCCGGGAAGACCACCACCACTAAGAGGTGATTTGCGAAGAATTTTAGCACGAGCATTGTAGGCTGCGTGGCGAGCTTGTGCGGCTACTATGACTTTTTCTACGATAGTTTTAGCTTGTTTTGGATGCTCTTCAAGATAGTTGCGAAGAGCTTCGCTCACAGCTTGCTGCACGGCACCAATTACTTCGTTGTTGCCAAGTTTGGTTTTAGTTTGTCCCTCAAATTGGGGTTCCATGACTTTTACCGAAATAACAGCCGTAACACCTTGACGGAAGTCGTCGCTGGCAATCTCGATTTTAAGTTTGTCGAGCATTTTGTTGTCTTCGGCATATTTTTTCAATGTAGCTGTCAACCCACGACGGAAGCCGGTTAGGTGTGTACCTCCTTCTATCGTGTTTATGTTGTTAACGTAAGAGTAAACGTTTTCGTTGAATGTGCTGTTGTATGTCAATGCAACTTCTACAGGAATTCCCTGGCGTTCGGTGTTGAGATGGATAACGTCGTTGATGAGTGATTCTTTGTTGCCATCGATGTACTCTACAAATTCGCGGAGACCATCTTGGGAATAGAATGTTTCGTTTTTAGCTATTCCGTTTTCGTCAACGACACGCTTGTCGGTTAGCTTTAATGTGATTCCTGCGTTAAGGAATGCCAAGTCGCGAAGACGATTAGCAAGTGTAGTGTAATCATACACTGTTTCGGTGAAGATTGTACCGTCGGGTTTGAATGTTACACTTGTGCCGGTGTGGTCGGTATCGCCAACGACGCACAATTCGGTGGTTGGTTTGCCGTAGGCATATTCTTGTACATGGATTTTGCCTCCACGATGTACTTCGGCACGGAGGTATGATGAAAGTGCGTTAACGCACGATACGCCCACGCCGTGAAGACCACCGGATACTTTGTAAGAGCCTTTGTCAAATTTGCCACCGGCATGAAGCACTGTAAGCACAACCTCGAGTGCACTTTTGTTTTCTTTTTCATGAATGTCAACGGGGATACCACGACCATTGTCGACAACTGTGATAGAGTTGTCCTCGTTGATTGTTACATCAATGTGGCTTGCGTGTCCGGCAAGGGCTTCGTCGATAGAGTTGTCAACTACCTCATATACCAGGTGATGCAAGCCTTTGACGCTGATGTCGCCAATGTACATTGCAGGACGTTTACGCACAGCTTCCAAGCCTTCAAGGACTTGGATATTACTGGCACTATATTCCTCTTCTAATTCTGCCATAAATTTGGAGTCTATTTTAGTGATATTTTTATTCTTAAATTTAGGAAAAGAAAGGAGTTGTTAATGCCTTCCTTTCAGCAAACAAAGATACTAAATTTTCAATGGATGACAAAATTTTTTACTATTAGATTTGCTAATATTTTTGTTGTTGTAAAATGTAATGCAATAGTGAAAAAATGTAAAATTGGAAGTCTGTTCTTGCATAACTAAAAAATAGTGTCTAAATTTGCACCGCTTTTAACCAAAACGGGGTGTAGCTCAGCCAGGTTAGAGTACGCGTCTGGGGGGCGTGTGGTCGGAAGTTCGAATCTTCTCACCCCGACTGATAAATAGGTCTTAACGATTTCGTTGAGACCTATTTATTGTGTTTAGATTTCTGTTTTTGTCGTTGGAATGGACTTAATGTTGGTGTAAAAGTCGAATAAATCTTAAAAATGGCATTCTTAAATTTTTGTTTTCGTATTGTGTAATGCTTAGAATCTGAAATTAAAAAATGATTAAAGTTGTGGGAAACGAAATTTGTAGAAATAAAGAGTTGAAAGCAATTTATAAATGCTTTTTTATAAAGTCAAATGTGGATTTTTTGACAGAGGAGTATGTAGAACATACAGAATGGAAAGGCATAGATTCAAAATCGTCATTATCATTCAAAGACGAGAAGAGTATAGAGGAGTTGTTTGAATTGTCGAATAAAGAACGATTTATTGAAAAAAGTAGTAATGCGGAGTTGCGTATAAAGGTGTTGCATTCTTCCGCTTTATTACCTTTGTTGGTGCTCTATAATGTAAGTAATGAGAATAATCTGGTAATAAAAATAGGAGAAGATAACGTTGTGTTTGATGAGGTTTATTTTGAAGTGCAAAATAAGGCTTTTGCATCGGGCTATCCATCTAAGGTTGATGTTGCTCTCGTGTCAAAAAAGAGTGAAATAGTGCTATATGTTGAGTCTAAATTTACAGAATATTTGAGTGGGAATGTGTCTAATAAATTTAGTAACAAGTATGAGGAAATTGTGAAAAGAGTATTAGGTGATAAATAAGAAAAATGTAGTGATGGAAGGCTGAAAATTAAGGATTATACTTATGGAGAAGGTGTAAAACAGTTGATTGCTCACTTTGTGGGGATTTGTAAGGGGGCAGTAAATAGGAAAAATGAGGCTGATAAGTATGTAAAAGAAGGATACAAAGTTTGTTTGGCAGGGTTGTTATTTAAGTTTGATAAGGTGTTAGATAAAGGACGATTTGAAAAATATTCGAAACAGTATGAGGAGATCTCAAGAAAGCTAAATGATATATACGAATCGTGTGAAAATCACACCGGAGCAGGTTGTAATTGTAATGAAATAGATTCTAATATAATGATTTCAAATGCCCCTAAGAATTTTGAAGTGTTGCCAAAATTGTTGACATATCAAGGCATTCTTAAAGACTCCCCGGGTTTTAAGGTTGATGAAATGGTGCGAAAATATTATCAATTATAATAATGTCTTATTACAACAAAAAGTGAAATTCTAAGGTCCCTCTTTTTATTGTAAATTTTTGTGCTATCGTTTAATCCATGTGTGATTTTGGCGGTAGTTGCGACGACTGTTTAACTTGTAAATGGCATTGTAGAATGGTCGAGTCATAACAAACCATGGAATAGTTATTAATAAACGACGTGATTTTAGGGCATTTAATGCTCCTCTCCAAGTGAAGATGATAGGAATCCATAATCCAATACCTAATGCTATGACAATGGTGGTCGGGAATAGGCTAGGCAAGGTAGTGAGGATTGTAGCGATAGAGAGTAGAAGCCAAATCCAAAGGATTAGCGAGCATGTTCCAAAAAAGTAGCGTACACCTTTACGAATAAATCGAGAAGTATAGCTGTATCGACGTTTGAGGATTTTGTGGGTTTCCTTGTCATTGTGGAAACGACATTCGATGATTGAGTCGGGAGATAGCTCAACGGTGGTGTTGTGAGAATTCGCTATTTCGTTGATAAATACGTCGTCATCGCCATAGTGGAGGTTTAGTGAGCGAGAAAATCCTTTGTTGTCGAAAAAACATTGACGGCGATATGCAAGGTTATAACTAAATCCACGATAGGGAGAGTTGGCGATGGCGGCATATAGGTATGTGACGGCTTCGGCTACACGATCAAAAGCACGACGTCGGCGTCCCATTGATTTGTCGGATTTGGGATTAGGTGTAGCATAGCCGATTACGATGTCTATGTTGTTGTTGAAATTTCGAGTCATTAAAGAAAGCCAATTCGATGAGTTGATGCGAGAGTTGGCGTTCACTAAAACGATTGTTTCGTGTCGAGCGGCTTTTATACCGAGCGTTAAAGCTAATTTTTTACGAGAGAGGTTGCGAGAGCGGTCGGGTGTAAATGTGAGATATAAATTGGGGTATCTCAACTCAAGTTCGTTTACGATATCACGAGTGGATTCTGAAGAACCATCATTAACTACGATTACTTCAAACTGAGCTGGATAGTCTTGTTCAAGTATTTGAGGGAGTAACTTTGATAGGTTTGTAGCTTCATCGTTGGCATAAACGATGACCGATGCCGATGGACGAGTGGCAGATGATGGCTCTAAAGAGTTTTTACTTATTTCGGAACTGGAATAATTGATCGTTGAGACGCAGTTTTTTTGATGTTTGGCTATTCGAGCGATTCTTCCACGATAGAAAATAAGTAGAAAAATCACACAAAATGCGATGCATGACAATAGTATGATTGTGATTGTTGAAATCTCGAAATTAAAAAGGAATTGCATAACTGTAGATTTATGACCACAAAGTTACAAACATATCCTCAAAATTAAAAATGGAAAATGAAGTAAATGAAGAATCCAAATAGAAACGCAATGTTTTTTGTAGATATTAGAGCTTAATAAAATGAAAAACTTTTTTTTCGCAAAGATAATTGCTAACTTTGCACTCGCAAAAAAAAAGGTGATGAGTTATAATAATATTGAGTGAAGCTCGTTACTATAATAGTAATGAAATATATATTTTTAAGAATAAATATGAAAAAATGTTTACTATATGCGATGGCTGTTATTGCTTTCGCTGTATCTTCGTGTTCGTCATCAAAGAACTCTCTAACCTATTTTGAAGATATAAAAGGAATTGAGTCGGGAAATATTTCATCTGTAGAGTATTCTGTTAAGATAATACCTAATGATGAATTGTTTATAACTGTAACATCATTAATCCCACAAGCAACAGCTGCTTATAACTTGCCTGTTTCTAATCCAGGAATGTTAGAGGTGTTCAATGTGACAACTCAACCCCAACAACAAACTTATATAGTTGATAAAGCCGGATATATTGATGTCCCTGTTATCGGAAAAGTCCATGTGGAAGGTTTAACAACACAACAAGTTAAAGAAAAAATGGTAGAGCTTATTAGTAAAGATGTTGATGATCCAATCGTGCGTGTGGAATTAGTTAATTTCCGTGTGAATGTGTTGGGTGAAGTTCAAAAACCAGGAGCAGTTTCTGTTAAAAGAGAACGTTATTCTGTTCTTGATGCACTTGCTGATGCAGGAGATTTAACTGAGTTTGGTGAACGCTCTAATGTTTTGTTAATTAGAGAAGAAAATGGAACCAAGACATATCATCGTTTGAATTTAAATGAAGCATCGGTATTGTCTTCTCCATATTTTTATTTAAAACAAAATGATGTGATTTATGTTGAGCCAAATGAAATACGCAAGGACAATTCAAAATATAATCAAAATAATGCATTTAAACTCTCAGTGATTTCTACAATAGTCAGTGCATGTTCAGTTGTAGCATCATTGGTTATCGCATTGGCAATAAAATAATACTAAATCTTAATATTGAATAATAGATATGGCAGTCAATACAAATAATAAGCAATCCGACAACATTAATATAATCGAACTGATAGAAGAATATAAATCGAAATGGGTATACTTTGCTATTTCGGTTTGTGTTTTCTTGTGTTTGGGTGTGGCATATGCGTTGTTGAAGAAACCTGTTTATAACATTCATGCAAGTGTGTTGATTTCACAGGAGGATCAGTCAGGTGGTGCGAATGATATGATGAAGCAGTTCAATCTGGGAGATATGTTTGGAGGATATAGCTCTGTATATGATGAATTGTCAATTATGACATCTCATGATGTAATGACGCAGACGGTTAAGGATTTGGGCCTTAATATTGATTATACTGTCAGAAGAAATATTCTTAAGAAAGAATTCAGATATAAGAATTCTCCGGTAGAATTGAGTTGCAATCCGGCAATTTCCGATACGTTGCGTCATCATTTGTATTTTAAATTAAAAATCTCTGAGGATGACAAGGTTGATATCGAAGCAATAGTGGATGATGATATTGACGCCTTGGCGGAGATTGAAGATGCGGAGTTCCCGGTTGAACTTAAAACTTTATATGGGACTTTTGTGTTTGCAAAGACATCATATTATGATGCATTAAAGGAGGATTGTGGTTCATTTAAGGTGTATATATCAATGCGAGGTTACGAGTCAAAGGCTGAATTGTTAGCGAAAGATTTGCAGATAGGTATTCCTGATAAAGATGCAAATGTGATAGGTCTTGATTATCGGACACCGTATATCGATTATGGTAAAAAAATTGTAAATACGGCAATCGATAATTATAATAGAAAAGGAATTATTAGCAAACAGATAAAGGACTCTAAAACTGCAGAATTTATCGAAGAACGCCTTGAAACACTTGTGAGTGAGCTTAATGCGACAGAAGAAACGATAGAAGCCTATAAGCGATCACATAATACATCAAGCGTATCGGCTGAGGCTACGTATCTTTTCGGAAGAAAAAAAGCATTGGAAAATCAGTTGATTGAGGCTGAAACCGAATTTGAAATACTTGAAATGACTCGCGAGTTCATTGCTAATCCTGAAAATAAATATTCGTTGATTCCGATGACTGGTGTCGGTTCTGCACAAACTGCCATAACAACGTATAATGAAATGATAATGGAACGCATGAAGCTTGAAAATAATGCGAAGGTCAATAACGTTGTGCTTCAAACATTGAACAAGCAGATTGATGCAATGCGAGAAAATATAAATAAAACACTTGATAAGATTTATGAAAATTCATTTGTCAGGTTATCGGAATTAAGAAAACAGACACAGCAATCACAATCAAAGTTAAGTGACATTCCTACCCAAGAACGAGAGTTCGTGAGTATTAAACGTCTGCAAACCATAAAAGAACAATTGTATCTTTATCTTCTCCAGAAACAGGAAGAAACGGTTTTGAATATAGCAAACACGATGGAACGCGGTATCGTTATAGACAGAGCATACGCGTTTAATAAACCGGTGAGTGCATCTAAAAGGAATGTAATCTTGATGTTCTTTATGTTGGGTCTAATTGCTCCTGTAGTATATTTATATTTAAGAAGTCTTCTGAGAAATAAATTCAGTACGAAGGAGGAACTTGAGAAGCATACAAAAATGCCTATTCTTGGCGAAATGTGTACAAGTCAGAGTGGAGAGACTTTAGTTGTTAAATCTGGTGGATCGTCATCTGTTGCTGAATTGTTCCGATTGATACGTTCAAATCTGCAATTTATTTTAGGTGGAACGAATAATAAGGTAGTTGTTGTGACATCTACTGTATCGGGAGAAGGTAAATCATTTATTTCGATAAATCTTGCAGCGTCGCTTGCAATGTTGGGCAAAAAGGTGTTGTTAGTGGGAATGGATATCCGTTGTCCTAAATTGGCTGAATATTTGAACTTAAAAGTAGGGAAAGGCTTAACCGAATATTTGTCATCGCAATCAATCAGTATTGATGATATTGTCATCAAAAATGCGATACAAGAAAATATGGATATTATAGTGGCGGGACCTGTACCTCCAAACCCATCGGAACTGCTTGCCTCTTCAGGTGTAGATGGTTTATTTAGTGAATTGAGAGAAATATATGATTATATAATTATTGATAGTGCTCCTGTAGGAATGGTTAGCGATACATTCTCATTAGCTCGTATTTCAGATGCTACGGTTTATGTGTGTCGTGCAAATTATACAAAACTAAAAGATATAGAATATGTCAATTCTTTATATGCCGACAATCGATTGAAACGTATGTCATTAGTCGTAAATGGGACCGAAATGAAGAAAGGCTATGGGTATGGTTATAGCAAGTAATTGAATATGGGAATAGGTAAAAATTTTCTATATAGCAGTGTGCTCACTGTTTCCAACTATTTGTTCCCATTTATTCTTTATCCCTATGTCTTGAGAACTTTAGGAGTAGAGAACATAGGAGTATGCGATTTTGTTGATAGTATAATTAACTATTTTGTGTTGTTTTCTATGCTTGGAATCTCGATTGTGGGTGTCAGGGAGATTGCTCAAGCAAATGTTGATAAAGACAGATTGAATAGTGTCTTTACTTCGTTAATCGTACTTAATGCTTGCACTACAATAATAGCTGTAATCGGGCTTGTGTTTGCGGTGTATTTTATCCCTGCTCTTGGGGCATATAAAGAAATGCTGTTTATCGGCATAATTAAATTGGTAGGAAATTTTCTGTTGATTGAGTGGTTCTACAAGGGGATAGAGAATTTTAAGTATATAACGATTCGCACGGTTGCGGTAAAGACAGCATTTTTGATATCGGTCTTTGTGCTTGTTAGAAATGCTTCGGACTATAAGGTTTACTATTTCTGTTATGCAATGATGTATGCATTGAATGCAGTCATTAATTGTCTGTACGCATCAAAGATTGTGCGATTCAGCATAAATAAACTCCAATTTTTGCCGTTGATAAAGCCATTCATTATAATGGGGGTGTACTTAATATTGACATCGATGTACACAACATTCAATAGTGCCTACTTGGGTTTTGTGTGTTCAACTACACAAGTTGGCTATTATACCACTGCATCAAAGATGTTTACTTTGTTATTGGCTATTTATACGGCATTTACGGTAGTGATGTTGCCTCGAATGAGTGCGTTGCTGGCACAGAATAGGAAGGAGGAATTTAAAGCACTTATTGAGAAATCAGTAGATGCCTTATTGTGTGTGTCAGTTCCTATAATCGTATTCTCTGTAATATTTGCCCCCGAACTGATTGCATTTATTGCCGGAGATGGTTATGAGGGAGCCATTAATCCCGCACGTGTGGTGTTGCCGTTGGTATTTATCATTGGTTACGAGCAGATTCTTGTGATACAGACATTGATGCCATTAAAAAAAGATAAAGTGATACTTACCAATTCATTGATTGGTGCTATTGTCGGTGTTTCGATGAATGTACTAATGGTGAAGACGTTACAAAGTACGGGGTCTTCCATAGCTTGGCTGTTATCGGAAATTGCTGTGCTCATCAGTGCACAATATTATGTGAGAAAGTATCATGAGATAAAATTCCCATTTAAGAAACTGTTTGTAAATGTAATTGCTTATGTGCCGTGTGTGGCATTGTTGTATGCACTTACAACATTGACAAATATGACACTGATGGGCACATTGACGATTGCGGCAGTAATTTTGATTGTATATGTTGCAGGTGTTCAATATGTATGGTTGAAAAATGAGGTGTTCATGCAAGTAGTAAAGCGAAGTGTGGCAGTTATAAATATTAAATCTGGCAAGGTATGATATTTACTGTTATAGGCATATTAATATTGTGGTATGGCTTTTATAACCTGAAAAAAGGGTTTCTCGCTTTTTTGGTGTTTAAGATAATTCTTGTAACCAATATTACGCTTGTGTCAGTACCAGGCGTCCCGTTATTGACGCTTGACATGTTCATGACGATGGTGTATTTCGGTTTGTTTATGGTCCAACGCAAGAAGATGTCCTATACGCACGTACCGTTTCCGTATAAGAAACCATTCATATTGCTTATTATATCATGGACAATATCCACAATATTTGCCTATGTGGGAGTGAAATCGGCTTTTTCGTCACTGATAGGGCAGATATGTCAGGATGTTATAATGATATGGTTGCTCTGGGTATTGGTAGAGGATGAGGATGATTATGACTTTTTGATAAAATGGTTTACCGTTGTATTCTTTATTTCGTGTGTCTATGGATTTTTTGAAAAAATGACATTTACCAATCCGTTGATGGAATATGAGATAAGCTTGGTCGGTGATGATGAGCGTGCTATAAACTTCAGTTATGAGGGCGATGAGAATCGAGGAGGATGGCGAGTTCAATCGGTATTCTCACATGCGATAGGTGCCGGAATAAATTGGGCAATGTTCTTTTGTTGGATATTAACACTGATATATGTTAAGCGGTACAACAGAGTAAACCTGACTTCATCTCTTATTGTGGCGATGTTATGTATTCCTTGTATTTTGTTTACAAGTAGCCGCAGTCCTATGGTTTTTTTGGCGATTAATAGCCTGTGTTTTGTGAATTTTAAGAATAAAAATTTTGTTAAAGCCTTTATAGTAGGGGTTGTTCTTGTTATTGCACTTTCTCCATTCTTTGCGGAATATGCCAATAATATTCTCAGTCTTGTCGATGATAAGGCAGCGGCAGAGGTCGGGGGGAGTGATGCCGATATGCGTATGGGGCAGTTGGCTGCTTCTGTGGCCTTAATGAGTATGTCCCCGATATACGGTCTTGGATACAAGTTTATGAATGAAATGAGGCTGATGTTGGTGGATGACTTGATGGGGCTTGAGAGTATGTGGTTTAGAATAATGACGCAGTTCGGTATAATAGGAATTGTCGTGAATCTTATATTTGCCTATTTCTCGTTAGTGAGAATCCCGTTGAAATATCGTTCGCTACAGATTTTTTTCATATCCTTGGCTTATTGGGTTGTGGGTACTATAACCTCTGTGCCCGGAATGTTAATGTATATGTATTATCTTATAATATTTATGTGGATTAAGTCATCACCTGTATATAAACAACAGTTAGAGGATTCACATAATAGCTGATAAAATCTTTATTGATGGTTGATGTAAGTATTGTAATAGTGAGCATGAACAATGTGAAACAGTTGTTCCCATGTTTAGACAGTATAAAAAAATATACGTTGGTTACACATGAGGTATTTGTTGTTGCATATTTGTTTACGCCTGAAAACCTGAAACTTCTCAGAGAAACATATCCATGTGTTAAGGTGATTGAGAGTAATGTGATACGTGGATTTTCGGAAAATAATAATTTAGCTTTGCGTCAAGCCGAAGGTCGTTATTGCTTTGTGGTCAATGATGATACCGAATTGCGTATGAATACGATAGACCGTCTTGTTAAAACGATTGACGGTTTACCTGATGATGTGGCGATTATAAGCCCGAATATCATATATCCCGATGGGCGAGCTCAGTGTTGTGGACGTCCTCCGTTTACATGGCGACATTGGGTTGCAAATAAATTGCATCTATGGAAAGAAGCTGATGACAGGAAATATTCAAATAAAAGTGGGGTATTTCAGTCTTATAATATCACTGGTGCCGCCTTTATGATTAGAACTGATGTGTTCAGAGAATTCGGACTGTTTGATGAACGTTTCTTTTTCTGTCCCGAGGATATTGCATTATCGACAAGTGTCAATAAGAAAGGGTATAAATGCTATGTCGATGCCGATGCTTATTTGGTTCATGATGGTGGGATGTCAGGAAAAAGTTGTTCGATGACACAGACTGCCACATTGCCGGCTGCAGTAAAGGGTATGTTGCTATACTATAGTGCAGGAAACAGGTTGGGCCTATATGCTCTATCGGTGGTGATGTTTGTGGTTATAGGTATTAACTTTGTTTTCCATTATGTGTCAGGAAGGTTGAAGGATAAGCCTAATAAGAATATTATATACTCTATAGCCGAACTTAATACGTTGCGGGTGATATTTAATAAAACAACACCGAAAGAAGTTTTTATCCACTATTATAATAAAATAAGATAGTCATGGGAATCATAAATCGTCAAAAAGTAAAACAGTTTCTGATTTCAGGAGTTTATGCTACTCCTGAAGAGTATTTAAAAAGAAAAGGCGTTAAAGTGGGAGGGGGTTGTATGATTTCACCATGCCATCTTTCGACGTCAGAACCTTGGCTTATTGAAATCGGTAATTATTGTCGTATTGCACAAGGAACAGAATTCTTTAATCATGGAGGAATATATTGTTTGCAAATACAACACAATGATCCCGATTTGGATTACTTTGGCAAAATCAAAATTGGTGATTATGTGTCAATAGGTGAAGGTTGTAAAATTATGCCTGGCGTTACTATTGGTAATAATGTAATTATCGGAGCTGGTTCAGTGGTTACAAAAAGTATCCCTGATGGTTTTATGGTTGCTGGTAATCCTATTAAGCATATTGGATATACTGATGAATGGTATAAAAACTTGAAAGAAAAATGGGATTTGAAAACCGGCAGAATGAATATTGAGGATAAGAAAAAATATTTACTTAGCCTTGATGATGATAAATTTGTGAAAAAGCCATATATAAAAGCAAAAACAGAAAAATAATAATGAAATCGCGAGTACTGATTGTAAATAAGTTTTATTATCCACGGGGAGGAGATTGCGTTTGTACCTTAAACTTAGAAAGATTGCTTAAAGAGAAGGGGTATGATGTAGCGATATATGCGATGGATTATCCTGAAAATATTGCTTGTGAAAGCAGTAAATATTTTGCGTCACAAGTTGATTTTTCAGGTGGGATAAAAAACAAATTACAAGCAGTAATACGTACATTGGGAATGGGAGATATTAAGCGGTCATATAAAAAGATGCTTGATGATTTCAACCCAGATATTGTTCATCTACAAAATATACACTCATATTTGTCGCCAATATTAGCTAAAATAGCAAAGGATAGAGGATGTAAAGTGGTGTGGACTTTGCATGACTATAAATTGTTATGCCCTTCATATAGCTGCTTGAGAGATGGAGAACCATGCGAATTGTGTTTTAATGATAAAACGCAGGTATTGAAGAAAAAGTGTATGAAAAACTCTTTGGTGGCAAGTGCTTTAGCATATATCGAAGCATTAAAATGGAATAAGAAGTATTTGCAACAATATACCGATACATTTATTTGTCCAAGTTCATTTATGAAAGACAAAATGGAGCAGGGTGGTTACTCAAAGGATAAGCTATCGGTAATTTGTAATTTTGTTGACCCTGTAAAATTGGAGATGTTGCAATCTTTGCCTGCGGATAATCGTAAAGATTATTACTTATATGTTGGCCGCCTGTCAAAAGAGAAAGGGGTGGAGACGTTATTGTCTGTTGCTAAAAAGCTAAACTATAAATTAGTGATTGCAGGTGGGGGACCAATGGAAGAGGAGTTGCGAAGAGAATATTGTGATTGTAAAAACATAAAATTTGTAGGACATCAATCAGCAGAAGACGTAGCTCGATTGTTGTATGAGGCTCGGTTTGCTGTAGTGCCATCAGAATGTTATGAAAACAACCCATTAAGCGTGATTGAGGCATTGTGTGCAGGAACTCCGGTTATTGGAGCTGATATGGGTGGCATTCCGGAATTGATATCTAATGATGGTGGTGTTATATTCCCTTCAAAAGATGCCGATTCATTGCTAAATGCGATAAAAGAGGCATGGAATAAGGAGTGGAATTATGCGGAAGTAAAAGCAAAATCATTGTCTCGTTTTTCGCCACAGTATCATTATGACCAACTGGTCTCAATTTATAATAGAAAAGATTAAGACGATTGTCAATATAATATAAGGGTGTAAAATGCCGTTATATATTATTAGGATTATATAATAATTATGAGTAATTGCGTAATAAAACCAACAGATGCCTCTATAATCTTGACGTATAGATGCCCTATGCGTTGCAAGATGTGTAATATATGGCATTATCCAACTGATAAAAAAGAAGAGATTAAAGCAGAAGATTTAAAGTCTTTGCCTCAATTGAAGTTTATTAATTTGACTGGTGGAGAGCCTTTTATTAGAGAGGATCTTGCTGAAATAGTAGAAGAGTGTTATAAACACACTGATCGTATTGTAATTTCTACATCGGGTTGGTTTGAAGATCGTGTGGTGGCTTTGGCTAAAAAATTCCCTAATATAGGTATTCGCATATCAATAGAGGGATTGAGCTGTAAAAATGATGAATTAAGAGGTCATCAAGGAGGATTTGATAAGGGACTTCGCACATTGTTGACATTGAAACATATGGGGTTAAAAGATATTGGCTTTGGTTGTACAGTATCTAATAATAACTCCAAAGATATGTTGTCGTTATATCAATTGTCATTATCACTTGGATTGGAATTTGCAACTGCAGCATTCCATAACTCATATTATTTCCACAAAGATGATAATGTGATTACCAATAAAAACGAGGTGTGCAAAGATTTTGAGCAACTTATCGAATGGCAATTAAAAGAAAATCACCCAAAATCATGGTTCCGTGCATTCTTTAACATGGGTTTGATTAACTATATCGAGGGAGGACGTCGTATGCTCCCATGTGAAGCTGGTTCAGCTAATTTCTTCATTGATCCATGGGGAGAGGTTTTCCCTTGTAATGGTTTAGAGGATAAATATTGGAAAGATTCAATGGGAAATATCCATAATGCCGATTTTATGACAATATGGAATAGCGAACAAGCTCAAAAGGTTAGAGAAAAGGTTCGTCGTTGTCCTAAAAACTGTTGGATGGTGGGTACTGCATCTCCAGTAATGCATAAGTATATAAAACACCCAATGAAGTGGGCGTTAAAAAATAAATTGCGTTCATTGCAAGGAAAACCTGCATGTTTGGATAAAACATGGTATGATGTGGGACAAGATCCTGCACAAGGAGATTTGAGGGAAAAATTCTAATAAAAATGCGTTCTCAAATTATAGATATTGCCAAAGGCATTGCAATTGTATTAGTTGTTATTGGTCATTATTATCCCGATAATAGTCCATGTTGGTATAAGGGTCTTCATGAGATAATATATTCTTTCCATATGCCATTATTTCTATTTTGTAGTGGATATGTATATAAATTTGAGAATTTAAGAGAATATCCGAAATTTATATTGAAAAAAATTAGGAGATTAATAATTCCATATATTGTAACTTCTGTTATAATAATTTTGATAAAATTGTTAACGGAGAGATTTATGTATGTGGAAAATCCAGTCTCATGTGAATCGTTTTTTAGGATATTCTATTATCCAGAGGCTGGCTATTTTTTGTGGTTTATATGGTCGTTATGGTTGATATTTATTGTTTTCCCATTCTTTTCAATAAATCAAACAAGGCGAAATTGGTTATATGCTGTTGTATTTCTATTGAGTTATATTCCAATACAATGGACCGAAATATTTTGTGTCAACCAGACTATACATATGGCACGTTATTTTGTTATGGGGATGTTGATTTTTGATTACCGAAATTTTGTGTTGCCGTTGAATAGAATACCTAAAATTGTGCCAATATTATTATTTTTCACAGGTTTTACAATGAGAGAAAATGTTCTCATTAATGAATTATTGCCATATCTCGGAGTGTGGATGACGTTAGTTATTTCAACAAAAATATCACAAAGGGATAATTGGATAAATAAGGTTATTATGACAATATCAATTGCTTCGTATATAATTTATTTATTCCATACTACATTTGAAGGATTTGCAAAAGGTGTATTACATAAATTCCCGTTGTTTATGGCTGGGGGTGATGTGTCTATGTTTATTTTAGGGGCTTCAATTATAATAATTTCAGGAATTATATTTCCAATTGCATTGTATAAATATGTAATAAGAAAGTATTATTTTACAAGATTTTTGTTTGGTATTAAGTGAGGTGTAAGTTATGAAAATAGTTGTTATCGGGACGCGAGGAATCCCTAATATTTTAGGTGGGGTTGAGACTCATTGTGAAGAGTTGTATCCTCGGATTGTGGCAATGGGACATGATGTTACTATTCTACGCCGTACTCCTTATGTGAGTGCTGATAACAAAATCTCTGAA
The DNA here is from genome assembly GCA_904502025.1 of uncultured Muribaculaceae bacterium. Lineage (GTDB taxonomy): Bacteria > Bacteroidota > Bacteroidia > Bacteroidales > Muribaculaceae > RGIG4079. The sequence goes on along the minus strand of CAJGDJ010000007.1, from coordinate 52,364 downwards.
TATAAAGGGGTAAAGCTAATTGATGTTTATGCCCCACGCAAGAAAAGTGTAGAGGCTATTATTCACACATTTCTTGCTATAATAAAAGCACGTCGATTAAATCCCGATGTATTGCATGTCCATGCTATTGGCCCGGCTATCATGGTGCCTTTTGCTCGTCTTTTGGGATTGAAGGTTGTAATGACCAATCATGGTCCTGATTATGACCGTCAAAAATGGGGACGTCTTGCAAAATTTGTTCTTAAAACAGGTGAATATTGTGGGTCTAAATTTAGCAGTAGGATTATTGTTATATCAACTGTTATTGCAAACATTCTAAAATCAAAGTATAATAGATGTGATACTGATTTGGTATTTAATGGCGTAAATAAGCCAAATAAATCGGTAAATGTAGATTATCTTCAATCAAAGGGTATCATTCCAGGAAAATATATTCTTGCGTTGGGACGTTTTGTGAAAGAGAAAGGTTTTCATGACTTGATAGAGGCTTATAAGGTGCTTGGTGATTGTGGCTATCAGTTGGTTATAGCCGGGGATGCCGATCATGAAGATGATTATTCTCGCAAATTAAAACAACAAGCAAAAGAAGCAGGAGTAATTCTTACGGGATTTATAAAGGGAGAAAATCTCAATCAGGTGATGTCGAATGCCGCATTGTTTGCCATGCCATCTTATCATGAAGGTTTGCCCATAGCTTTACTTGAGGCTATGAGCTATAACATAGATGTACTTGTGAGTGATATCCCGGCAAATATATTGCAATGTTTATCAAAGGGGGATTATTTCAGAGTTGGGAATGTAGAAGAACTTTCAGCACGCTTAGCTGATAAGATTGCACATTTGCAATTACAACGACAATATGACTTATCAGAGTATAATTGGGATAAAATCGCTGAGCAAACGATAAATGTATATAAATCAATATAAATAAATTTAGGATGGGATTATTCTCGTTATGATTTTGGTATCATTACCATGATTTTTACTTTGCTCTTGGTAGTGTAAATGTAAATTCTAATCCGCCTTCAATGCGGTTGCGGACTGTGATTTTTCCTCCGTGGGTGTTGATGGTGTTTTTTACGATGGGAAGCCCTAACCCGGTACCTCCAGCTTTGCGTGAACGTCCGGCGTCGATGCGATAAAATCGCTCAAAAAGGTTGGGGATATGTTCTTCATCAACTCCTGTTCCGTTGTCGTAATATCGAAATGTATAGAATTTAAGCGATTCTCCAATCATTTCAAGTCGCATCAATGTGCCACGTGAATATGCCACAGAATTCTTAATGAGGTTAAGAATAGTGCTATTTAATAATGATGAATTGCCATTGATATAGCAATTGAGTGGAATGTCGAAAGTCAATTCCATTTCATTGTTTGACCCCGATTCAATCACATCGTTGACTATTGTATATACTAAGTCGTGAAAATTGAGTTTCTCGGTAGGAATAGTTGCAGTGGATTCGTTTAGTCGAGTGATGGTAGAGATATCATTTAGCAAATTGCAAAGGCGAGTTATTTGCTCCTGTGTTTTTGAAATGAAATGGTTTCGAGTGCCTTGGGGCATTTCAGGGTCGTCGGCAATGGTGTCAACATAGCCTTTGATTATCCCTACCGGAGTTTTTATTTCATGATTGATGTTATTGGTTAATTCCCGTTTTAACCGGCTTTTTTCTTCGATGGCGGCAAGTGCAACTTGGTGCTCTTTTTCACTCTCCTCTATCGCTTTGTTTTTACTATTAAATAGATTTACGATTTGTTGTGAAACATCACCTAACTCATCTTTGGGGAATTCAAAAGTCGAGTCAAGGTGTTTTTCGGTAGCAGCCTGTTTGGCAAAATTGTGCAGAAGCTTTACTGTTTTGCTGATGTAGTGAGTGGAAAAGAATGCGATAATAGTTACAACAAGTGCAAGGATTATAATGGTAATCCACATGGTACTATCCGGAGCAAGTGCTTCAGCCAAACTTACAGTGTGAGGCATAGCTGTGTAAACGATAAAATTCCGGTCTTTTGTAGCTTTTTCTGAGTAAAAAAAGTTTGGTCGTTTGTCGGCATCTGTCTTGTATAGTTTGATTGGATCTCCAAATGAATAAACCAATTCGTTTGAATTAGTGTTATATACCGAAATCCGAGCATCGTTATATACCGATTGTTTGAAATAGTCGGTGATGAATTTAGTAAATGGAGCTAAATTGGCGTTGTGCTCGTATGCGTATATCACACGCTGAGTCACAAATTCGAGGCGGTTCTTAACGATGTCGCTTCTATAAGACTGTTCGCGTTTATACTGAAAAAACACCATTGTCGCAATTGTAAACCACAACAATGCGACAAGAGGAATAAATAATCTCCATCTGTAGCTAATTGGTTTCCTTAAACCCATATCCAAAACCTAAGCGAGTGATAATATTATTGCCATATTCTCCGAGCTTCTTACGAAGTCGGGTGATGTTAGTGTCAATAGTGCGATTTGTTACTACGACATCACAACCCCACACTTGACGAATTATTTCTTCGCGAGAGTATATGCGATTGCGATGAGTGAGGAAAAATAATAAAATATCGAATTCAGTTTTGGTTAATTGTATCTCTTCTCCGTTTACGAAAGCTAACTTTTCATTACGGTCAATACGAAGAGTTTTGAACGTAATATCCGGCTCATAGATGCTTTTTGAGATATTGTAAGCATGTTGATGTGTAATGTGTGAACGTCGCAAGACGGCTCTCACACGAGCAAGTACTTCACTGATAACAAACGGCTTAGTTATATAATCATCTCCACCAATGTTTAATCCCATAACGGTGTCATCTTCTCCATCAAGAGCCGAGCAGAAAATGATAGGAGTGTTTTCAGTCGCGATGTTGTTTTTCAATCGTTTTGCAAAATCAAAGCCACTCAATCTATCCATCATAATGTCTAATATGAAAATTGAATAGCTCGCAAGGTCATGTGATAGTGCTTCTTCGCCACTATATGCACAATCTACTTCGTAACCCTCTTTTTCTAAATTATATTTTAATATTTCGCAAATTGATTCTTCGTCGTCAACAACAAGGATTTTTATTCTCATGATATATGTAGTTTTTGTTTATTTGTTAAAGGTACAAACTAATCACGAAATCTAAGGTTAAAAATGGTTAATCTATTAGTTCGTGAAAGATTTTTGAGCATTTTAATATCTAACATAGGAAAAGTTTTATAATGCAGACAAGTGCAAAAGATTTTACCTTTTAGCATTCTGCTTTTGTGTTAGATAAATGTTTTTAGAATATTTTTTCAAAAAAATAATAAACAGTGATTGAACAAAAAGATTTGATAAGTGTTGTTTTTTATATAACTTTACGATGTCGAAAAAAGAGATAGATTATTAACCTACAAACTTTACAAATTTTTTATGAAACGTTCATTTTTATTTTTAGCCGAAGGTTTTGAGGAAATAGAAGCCTTGACAGTGGTTGATGTTATGCGTCGTGCTGGTATGGATTTGAAAACTGTATCAATAACCGAAGAACATAAAGTGCTTGGAGCTCATGGAATTCCGGTAATGGCTGATTTGCTGATTTCTCAGGTCGATTTTGTTAATGCAGAATGGCTTATAGCCCCAGGAGGTATGCCTGGCTCTACAAATTTGTCAAATTGTGAAACACTTAATCGAGCATTGAAAGCTCATGCTCAAGCAGGAGGAAAAATTGCGGCAATTTGTGCAGCTCCAGCTGTGGTGCTTTATCCTCTTGGGATTCTTGATGGCAAAGAGGCTACATGTTATCCGGGTTTTGAGAGTGAGTGTGTGAAAGCTGTGATACGCGACACACCTGTTGTAGCTCTTGATAATATAGTTACAGCAAATGGTCCTGCATCAGCATTGAGATTTGCGTTGGCTATAGTCGCAAATTCTATGGGAGAAGGAGTGGCACAAGAGGTTGGTAGTGGAATGTTGCACTATCCTCGAACAATGAATTTTTACTTCTAAACGAAACTCAATTGATAGGATATATTAGTGTGTTATAGGTATAATGGTCTATGACACACTTTTTATTTGCAAAACCGATGATTTTAGGCTAATTTTGTTTGATTATATCTGACTCGATTTTGAAACAAGTATTATCAAAAATATTCAAAATATTGTTTTTTGTGGTGATGGGCTTGCTACTGCTATTCTTAGGTATGTTGCAAGTGCTTTACACTGAATGGTTTCAAGACGAGGTGAGAGTGGCATTTGTGGAAAAAGTGAATGCTAAGCAAAATGTGAAAGTCACACTTGATAAGTTTGAGATTGACTTCCCATTGAATTTGAATGTTGAGGCGCTGTCGATAGTAGATCGTCAATGCGATACATTAATTGCCACTGAGTCGTTGAGAGCAGGTATTAATTTGCTTCCATTGTTTCGAGGTGTTATAGCTGTAGATAAAGCACAATTGAATGAAGCACGTTTTAGATTGGGTAACGCTGATTCGGCTATGATGGTGAAAATTAAAGCCGAAAATCTTAATATATTGGGAGCAGATGTTGCACTTAAATCAAATGAAATAGGACTGAATCATGCTAATGTAGAGGGTGGGAGAGTTAATTTGATAATAAAAAATGATACAACGCCATCGCCAATTGATACTACAGAGTCAACCCCTTGGAAAATAAAAGCACAAAATCTTAATCTAAAAGATTTTGGATATTTTATGTCGATAGAGTCAACAATAGATACCATAAACACACATTTTGTTGATGCCAATGTCTCAAATGTGAATATTGACCTTGGAAGTCAATATATTGGAGTTGAATTGCTATCGGCTAAAGGACTTGATGCAAAATATATTGCGTCGAATGATACGATAAAGCCGATTGAAGAAACAACTGAGCCGTCAAAACCATGGACTATTGAGGTCGATTCAATTGATTTGTCAAAGTCGAAAGCATTATATACATTGGCAGGGGTTAAACCTATGCCCGGATTTGATTTTAACTATATTCAAGTTGATAATGTCGAACTTAAAATCTCGTCATTTTATAACCAAGCCAGTGATATTACAATCCCAATTAAAAAGATTAAAGCAACAGAGCGTTGTGGTGTCGTATTACAAGGGAAAGGAACTTTTGCAATAGATGATGGGTTGATATGCATGCGACAATTTGATATTGCCACTGATAATTCGCAGTTGGAAATAGATGGCATGTTGGGAACTTCCGAAAAGATTGAAAATATTAAGCTGGCATTGGTTGGTATAGGGAATATAGGGGTTGGTGATATTTCCAAAATGTTCCCATTGTATGAGCCTGTTTTCAAAGGAACGCCTAATCATGACAAAGTGGGATTTGATGTGAATTTGGCAGGAACCGTCAACGATATGACGATAAATAAGTTACGGATTGATTTGGCCGGTAGAGCGGCTGTCGATGCCAAAGGCTATGTTGAAAATATAACCGATTTTAATAAAATGCGAGGCATTGTTGATTTGAATGGCGAAATCATTGATGCCGACTTTGTTAATGCTATTATTGCCGACGATGCTGATGACTCGTTTGTTTTACCGGTTATGACACTTTCTGGTAAAATGAATCTTAATCCAGGAATAATCACGGGGGCAGTCAAAGCTCATACCTCATCTGGAGACTTGGCATTAAATGCTAAGTGGAATAATCGAAAAGAAGCTTATGATGTAGATTTGTCAATGGTGGAATTCCCTATTGATGCCTTTTTGCCGCGTATTGGTGTTGAGAATGTGTCGGGTAGATTTGTTGCAATTGGACAATATTTTGATCCATTTAAGTCAAGTATGTGTGCTGATGCCGAATTGCAAATTGATAAAATCATATATCATGGAGTGGTGTATGATGATATTGAAGCAAAAATTGTGCTTAACGAACAAATTGCTCAATTAGTTGCTCAATCACATAATTCTGGTGCTGATTTTAATCTTAGTGCAAATTGCCGATTTGATGAATCTGCGTTCGAATGGGATATGAATGCCGAAATTAATGCTTTTGATTTGCAGGCATTTGATTTAATGGAACAACAAGCAAAAGCAATGGCAGTCTTCAATAGTAAAGGAGTGCTTGATGTAAAGAGTCGGAAGATAAGGGGAATGTTGCAAATTGATGAGGTTGATTGGCACAGTGATTCGCTAAACTTATCGGTTAAAGATATTAATACAAAACTGATGGCAACTGATTCGACTATAAATATGGCGTTGAGGAATAAAGATATGTTTGCGTTTTTGAGTACGAATGAACAATTTGATTCAATTGCCACAAAGATTAATAGTGTAATGGAGGTCGTAACAATGCAAATTGATACTCGCAAGGTTGATGTAGAAGAAATTCAGCGAGCCATGCCACGATTTAGTCTTGATGTAAGAGCCGGTTCAAACAATCTTTTATCGGAATATTTAGCATCAACCGACCAATCGTTTAAGCGACTAACTCTTAAAGCGAGCAACGATTCAATAATAAATGTGAAGGCAAATGTACTGCAATATAAATTGGGTACAACTGCAATTGATACGATTAATTTTAATGCTAATCAATATGACAAGATATTGATGTATCATGCTTCGATAGGAAATCAATCAGGCACTCTTGATGAGTTTGCTCGTGTTTCGTTAGATGGATATTTGGCTGATGATTTGGTGTCAGCTCATTTACAACAACATAACATTGCCGGAGAAGAAGGGTATAATATTGGGGCACTTGCTCAGGTGGGTGATTCGCTTGTGAGATTTGAATTGTTCCCCGAAACGCCGATGCTTGCATATAAGTCGTGGGATATTAATGATGATAACTATATCGAATATAACATGGCAACATATCATGTCGATGCCAATGTGGAAATGAAAAATGCTACAAGTAGTGTGAATATATACACCGAGCATAATCGTGAACAAGATAGCATAGGACATCAAGAAGATGTGATATTGAAAATAAAGAATCTCAAGCTTGCCGAACTGATAGCGTTTAATCCATATGCCCCTCCCATAAAAGGAGATATGTCGGCAGATATGAGAGTGAATTGGGGCGATGGTAGATTGAACGGGAAAGGGCTGTTGTCGTTAGACGATTTTATTGTAGGAAAAGAACGTGTAGGAACATTTGTCGCTGACCTTGGTGTAGTTACTGATAAAGCCGGTCAGATAAAAGCCAACGCATCATTGAAGGTAGATGGAGAAGAAACGATGACTTTAGCCGGGTATTTGAATGATAGCATAAGCGAATCTCCGGTTATGCTTGATTTTTCAGTGATACATTTTCCTCTAAAAGTGTTGAATCCAATGATGCCTCAAAATATTGCTTCGTTGAGTGGAATGCTTAATGGCGAAATGAAAATCAGTGGAAGTGGAGAAGCTCCAATATTTAATGGTAATCTTGATTTCGATTCTACCGCGGTAATGGTAATGATGACCGGCACACCGTTGAATTTTTCTAATGTAAAAATCCCGATTGTAGACAATGTTGTGTCGTTTAATGATTTTACAATTTCGGGAGTAAATAAAAATCCTTTGATAGTAAATGGAACCGTTGATGTAACAAATTTGTCGTCGCCCAAAATTGATTTGAAATTAAAAGCACGTGATATGCAAATCGTTGGCAGCAATAAGTCGCGACGAACCGATGTGTATGGCAAAGGATTTGTTAATTTAGATGCAAACGTGAAAGGAAATTTGTCGTATCTTGATATTGATGCTTCGGTTAATTTGCTTGCTGGGTCAAATGTAACATATATTCTACCTGATGCAACATCAACAATTACATCATATAATACTGATGATATGGTAAAATTTGTGCGATTTTCCGATACGGTAGTTGTCAATGAACAGCAACAAAAGATAGACGCGATGGCGTTGAATCTTGATGTGGCATTAATAGTTTCAGAGGGGTCAACAATAAATGTGGATTTGTCGGCAGATGGAAAAAATAAGGTGCAATTGCAAGGCAATGGCACGTTGAATTATTCATTAAATGAATTGGAGGATAGTCGATTGACCGGTAGATATACGATTAATAAAGGTTTTGTGAGATATACGCCTCCTCTGATGTCGGAAAAACTATTTAACTTTAATGATGGTAGCTATGTGGCGTTTAATGGAGATATGCTCAACCCAATATTGAGTTTGTCGGCAGTAGATAATATAAAGGCTAATGTTACTCAAGAGGGACAAGATTCTCGATTGGTGGATTTCGATGTAAAACTATCGGTAACCAATACATTGAATAACATGAATGTGGCATTTGACCTGTCAACCCCCGATGATATAACCATTGCAAATGAATTATCATCGATGAGTGCTGAACAACGAGCAAATCAAGCCATGAATATGTTGTTGTATAATGTTTATACAGGTGTAGGCACTAAAGGTAATACAAATTTATCGGGTAACCCGTTGTATTCATTTGTGGAATCAAAACTTAACACATGGGCAGCCAATAATATTGGGTTTGTAGATATATCTTTCGGCATCGACCAATATGATAAAACAAAAGATGGTGCAAAGTCAAAGACAACAAGTTATAGCTATAAAGTGTCGAAGACATTATTTAATGACCGATTCAAGATTGTTGTTGGTGGAAATTATTCAACCGATGCCGATGCTGATGAAAATTATTCGCAAAACTTGATAAATGATATTTCGTTTGAGTATATGCTCAATCGCAGTGGCTCGATGTATGTAAAATTATTCCGTCAAGTAGGTTTCGAAAGTATTTTAGAAGGGGAGGTTACACAAACCGGAGTTGGTTTTGTGTATAAACGAAAGTTGAGATCATTCCGTGATTTATTTAGGAAGCAAACGTTGTAGGAAATGACAAATAAGAGGATTAAAATAATGTCTCAAGTGATTGTTGCAGTGGTACTTGCAATAATGGCAATGTCATGTTCCACAACACGACGTTTGAGTGAGGACGATCCTCTTTACACAGGTGTGAAACGTATATTGATAGAGGGTGTAGAAGGAGAGAAACTTCCTTCAGGAGTTAAATCACAAGTAAAAGAAGCTGTTAACGTGGCACCAAACAACAGTTTGATTTCGCCCACGATTCGATATCCATTTCCTGTGGGTTTATGGGTGTATAATAATTGGGATAGTGAAGCTACCGGACTTAAAGGGTGGTTATATAAAAATTTAGTAGAAGAGCCGGTGTTATTGTCAGATGTTCGTCCAGAATTGAGGGTAAAGATGATAGATGAGATATTGGAAAATAACGGATATTTTAATTCAAGTGTAAAATATAAACTAATAAAAGGGAAAAACCCAAAAAAAGTAAAAGTGTCATACGATGTAAACACCGGATCGGTGTATCGTATTGATTCGATAGAACTATTGCCCGATACAACTCATTTGTATCATATAATCGATTCGATAACAAAGCGTTCTAATTTGTTGACCAAAGGCTCTCGTTATTGTACCGATTCGCTTGCCGAGCTTCGTACCGAAATTGCAAATCAGGTAAGAAACAAAGGCTATTACTTCTTCCGACCCGAATATATTGAATATCTTGCCGATAGCACAATCAATCCGGGCAATATCGCATTGCGAATGGTAGTGGCAGAGAATATTCCTACTGAAGCTCTTGAACGATATACAACAGGAAGTATCGTGGTATATGTGCATCGTAATGAAGGAGGTGGAACGCCCGATACAATTCAGACAAATAGGGCTACCATTGTGCAGATGAAACCGTCGAAACTACGACCACAATTAATTCCGGAGTGTGTCGCTTTTAGAGAGGGTAAAACATTCTCGGTTAGAGATATGAATCGCACACAAACCTATTTGTCTCGATTAGGGATATTTAAGGATATTAGCATTAATGTGAAACCTGATTCGTTGAATCGAGATAATAGGCTTAATGTTGAGATAAGTTGCACGCAAGATGCTCCAATGGAACTTGGAGTTGAGGTTAATGTGACGTCAAAATCAAATAGTTACTTGGGCCCGGGAGTGTCGCTTGGTCTTACGAATAAGAATCTATTTGGAGGTGGAGAGCAGTTGAACGTAAGCTTATTTGGGGCATACGAATGGCAAACCGGTAGAAATCGAAACTCGATATTTAACTCGTATGAGTTCGGGATTAACACAACTTTGTCATTCCCACGATTGCTTGCTCCGCGATTTATACCACGACGACGTAGAGAACTTAATTGGACTCGCTTGTCGCTTGATGCCGAGCTATTAAATCGTCCACATTATTTTAAGTTGGCTGAATTTGATGTTGCGATGAACTATGACTGGCAATCCTCAAGATATTCAACCAATACGCTAACAATTGCTAAGATTACTTATACGAAACTGATAAATACCACATCTGTTTTTGATTCGATAATGAGCGAAAATTTGGCAGTGGCACAAAGTTTTCAAGACCAATTTATACCTCAAATAGGATATACCTATACTTATGATCGTCGAATAGATAGAAATAATGCGATAAATTGGCAGATAAATGTTCAAGAGGCGGGAAATCTATTTTGGTCGATATGGGAGCTTGCCGGAAACAAAGGAGAAAAGGAGTTGTTTAACACCCCATTTTCGCAGTTTGTGAAAGGCTCTACGCAAGTTGTATATAGTTGTCGTTTAGGAGGGAATCATTGGCTTTACTCACGAGCAGCAGTGGGGGCAGCTCATGCTTATGGAAATTCATCGCAAGTGCCATATAGTGAGCAGTTTTATGTAGGTGGAGCAAATTCAATAAGAGCATTCGCAGTGCGAAGCATAGGTCCCGGTTCATATAGAGCTCCCGGAGCATCGGCTGATAATTATTTCGACCAAACGGGAACATTTAAGTTTGAAGCAAATTTGGAGTATCGTTTTCCGATATACGGAATGTTTAAGGGAGCATTGTTTGTTGATGCCGGCAATGTATGGTTGCTTGAAGATGATCCCCAACGTCCCGGAGGAACATTAAGCGGCTCTCGATTTTTTCGAGATTTAGCACTTGGAACAGGTATTGGATTGCGATTTGATATGGATATGCTTGTGGTGAGGGGCGATCTTGGAATTGGGTTGCATGCTCCATACGACACCGGAAAATCGGGTTATTTCAATATGCCGTCGTTTGGTAAATCATTGGCATTCCATTTGGCTATTGGTTATCCATTTTAATGCAATGTATTAAAAAAACTAATTTTCGCGGTTAAAATAGGGTTAAAGGGCTGTAAATACGTGTCAATTTACTATCTTTGCACCTTGAAATAAAGTGGAATAACATTTGAGCCGTACTCAATTCTATATATTAGCATTCTTGATGTTACTTACATTCAATGTTGGTGCACAATCGCCCCAAAGTGGAGATGTTGTTGCCGATGTTGATTCTATTGTGATTGTTGATAGCTTAGATGTTGATTCAATAATACCTGTAACCACTGTTGATTCAATTAAAAACACCAAATATATACGCATTCGCAAAGAGAAAGTTGATCTTGATAATCAAGTGGTTTTCTCTTCAAGTGATTCAATTGTAATGACCGGTCGAAATCGCATTTACATGTATGGTAAGGGAAATGTGGTGTATGGTAATTTGAAGCTTGATGCCGACCAAATCGACATGGATATGGATAGCAGTTTGGTATATGCTATAGGTCGTAAAGATACATTGGGTGAGTGGATTGGGAAGCCGATTTTTGATGAGGGCGGTGTAACTTACGAAACCGAGACCATGAAGTATAACTTCAAAACAAAAAAAGGCTATATTACCAACGTTATAACAGAGCAAGGAGAAGGCTATCTTACCGGAGGTGAAACAAAAAAAGATGCCGAAGATAATTATTACATAAAAAACGGTCGCTATACAACTTGTGATAATCACGATTGTCCACACTTCTATTTTCAAGTAACAAAAGGGAAGATGCGACCTAAAAAAGATATTGTTGTGGGCCCTGCATATATGGTGTTGGCTGGATTACCTTTGCCATTGGCAGTCCCGTTTGGATACTTTCCATTCTCTGAAAAATATTCATCAGGTGTAATTTTTCCAACTTTCGGTGATGACTATCAACGAGGGTTTTATTTGAGAGATGGAGGATATTATTTTGCAATAAATGACAATATCGACTTAGCTCTTACCGGTGAGATTTACACAAAAGGGTCTTGGGGGCTTAAAGCTCGTTCTAATTATGTGAAGCGATATAAATATTCGGGTTCTTTTGATTTGAGTTACCTTAAATCGGTATATGGAGATAAGGGAATGCCCGACTATACAAAACAAACCAACTTTCAAGTGCTATGGAATCACACACAAGATGCAAAAGCAAATCCAAATTTGAACCTTTCGGCAAGTATAAACTTTGCGACCAGTGGATATAATCGAAATGATATGAATAGCTATTATAGCAACGCATTTACTGAAAACACAAAGAGTAGTTCGGTAAACTTGTCATATCGTTTTCCTCAATCAAAATGGTCGTTGGCAACAACGCTAAATGTATCACAACGCACACAAGACTCAACTTTGAGTGTCTCGTTTCCGAACTTTACCATCACAATGTCGCAATTAAATCCATTTAAGCGTAAAAAGGCGATAGGGGAAGAAAAATGGTATGAAAAAATCAGAATGTCATATTCGGGGCAATTTCAAAACTCGTTGACAGCAAAACAAAACGAATTTTTTCAAAAAAGTTTGATTAAGGATTGGCGAAATGGAATGAAACACTCAGTTCCCATTTCGGCTACATTTAATTTGTTTAAGTATATAAATATTACACCTCAAATATCAATGGCCGACCGCATGTACACTAACAAGGTGAGTCGTCAATGGGATCCTAATGCGGCTGCTGAGGTGTGTGATACTACATACGGATTCTATAATGTATTTGACTTTTCGGCATCAATGTCGTTGAATACAAAGATTTATGGTTTTTATCAGCCATTGCCTTTCTTGGGAAAGAAAGTGAAAATGATTCGTCATGTGCTCACGCCTACAATTTCATTTTCGGCATCGCCCGACTTTTCATCAAAATTTTGGGGATATTATGGCTCATATCAATATGTCGATGTGAATGGGAATGAAAAAGAACGTAAATATTCTTACTACCCAAATAGCTTGTTTGGAGTTCCGGGACAAGGTAAAACAGGAGCATTGTCGGTTGCTTTATCAAACAATGTAGAGATGAAGGTGCGAACCGATAATGATAGTATCGGAGAAAAGAAAATATCATTAATTGAGAATTTTACCATATCGCAAAGTTATAACTTTGCTGCCGACTCGTTGAATTGGAGTAACCTTAATACTTCGATAAATCTTCGTCTGACTAAAAGTTTCAATCTTAATTTGTCGGCAGTTTGGGACGTTTACACATATCAACTTAATGAATATGGCAATCCGGTAAGGGTTAATATTCCCCGTTGGGAAGTAGGTAAAGGCTGGGGGCGATTGTCGAGTACCGGTACTTCATTCTCATATACGTTTAATAATGATACATTTAAGCGAAAACCGAAAGAAGATGCCGCTACTCCTCCCGAGAATGAAGACGAATCGATTGATACAGGGGAGGAAAGTCAAGAAGCCCCTGAACAAGAATCACGTTCGCCATATTCAAAAAAGAAGTCGGACATTCCAACCGATGAAGATGGTTATATGAAATGGTCAGTGCCCTGGAATTTGACACTTAATTATTCAATAAACTATGGATATGGAGAGTTTGACAAGGAAAAGCTTGAGTACAAAGGGAAAATAACCCAAAATTTGAGCTTCTCAGGTAATATCCGTCCAACGAAAAATTGGAATTTTGGTTTTACGGCAAGTTATAATTTTGATACCAACAAAATTGCATATATGAATTGTAATATATCACGAGATTTGCACTGCTTTACTATGCGTGCAAGCTTCGTGCCTGTAGGTCCTTACAAATCATACAACTTCCACATTTCTGTTAAGTCATCGATGCTTTCAGATTTGAAATACGACAAACGTTCATCGCCGGCCGATGTCATAACGTGGTATTAGTCTTTGATTTTTAGAATGAAATTGTTGAGTTAGAGTGTCTTGGTGTGGGTTACACATTCAGGCACTTCGGGTAGGTAGTGCGTAACGTAAATGAGTGTGATTCCATCGCGTGCCACGAGGTGGTTGATGATGCCACGAATGCTACGTTTGCGAGCAGTATCAAGCCCATGTAGGGGTTCGTCGAGAATTAGTAGCTGAGGGTGCTTGATAAACGTGCGAGCAAGTAACACCAATCTCTGTTCTCCGGCCGAGAGTGTATTAAATCGACGGTCGGCAAGATGTTCGATATGAAGTAGTCGCAACCAATGCATGGCTCGTTCCATTTGATGAGGCTTTACTTGGCAAAATAATCCAACCGTGTCATTCAACCCTTGTGCTACAATTGTTTTTATATCACCGCTACCATTAAAGTATAGGTGCATTTCGGGCGAAATGTATCCAATGCGACATTTTATATCCCAAATACTTTCGCCACTACCTCTTTGGCGGTCAAAGAGGGTGATGTCGTTGGAATATCCTTGTGGATTATCGGCATGAACAAGACTCAATAGGGTGGATTTTCCAGAACCATTTGGCCCAAATAATGCCCAACATTCTCTATTTTTAATAGTCCAAGATACATCGTTAATAATGGTGCGAGAGCCATATTTTACTTTGCAATGATTGAGTGATAATACTACATCTGTATCATCGGCATTATAGACTCGTGAAGGACGAGATGGGAGGTTGTCGAGGTCTATGGCATAGTCAAAAAGATAATAAAACGATTGTTGAAATTGTTTTATCTCTGTTCCTTGTCGCATCACAGCCTCTTGTATTTCCATGTTGAGCATTGGAATGACACAGTCAATACATGGAGGTAAATCAACCGGATTGCAAAGCAATAAAATTATCGATACGCCTTGATTCGCAATTAGTTTTATTGTGCCGTTGAGAATTTCGCGTGAGGCTGCATCAAGACCTATGTATGGATTGTCAAGAATCAACACATCGGGCAAGTCAAAGAGCATATTCACTATAAGTAACTTGCGAGTTTCTCCACTTGAGAGGAAATTTATATGCTTAGACTCAATATCTTTAAGTCGGAGTTCGGTTGCCAATTCTTGCCAACGGTCAGTGTTTATTCGATTATGAAAAATCTCTGCAACCGTAGGGACTTCATCATTCATCATCGACTCAAAGCGTTGTTGGTAATACTCCACTTTAAATCCGGCAAGCGAATGAATATCGGCAAATTCGATTTTCTTAATTTTCAATCGTTCACGATATCCCTCAATGCTATTTGTGCAGAAATTCCACCCTTTTTCTATTATATTACCGAGCATAGTTTTTCCTGCTCCATTTGGACCCATAAATGCAGTAACACCACGGGGAATTATCACTCGGTGAGGGTTGTGAATCTTAGCCTCACGATATCGCAAATGATCACTTTTAAGTTTTATGAGAAAGTCCATACTGCAAATTTACACAATTTAATTGAATATAGTAGCTGTGGTTTTGTTGTGAATTTTGAAAAGTGGTAAAAATGGTTGTTTATTAGGAATAAATAATTAACTTTGCGATGCATATCGCTTGCAGACCGCCGTCGGCAGTGACGAAACTTGTTTGAGTCAACCCCGATGTGGGTTATGTGGGTGGGTGCAAACATAATTTTAGAAAAGCGTTTACTTACGCTCTTTCTTGGCTTTTCGAAATCTGGAAAATTTCAATCACTGCCAAGAATGAGGCAATAGTAGGTGCCTTTGTGGATATGTATATAATGAATTGAACAATTGCTATGGTTGTTTGATTATATATCATATTCTGCGTGAGGCTTCTGTATTGCTCGTTCTACAGTGATGGGCATTCCAGAGCCTCGAAAAGCGGGACGAGCAATAAGTATGGCTCTCACGCTTTTTTTGTTGGTTATAGAAATGCTATTTGAGAGTCATAGTAATAAATGATTGTTATTATGAGAAATGTATTTTTATTAGTTGCATTATTTGTGTCAGTAGCTTCAAATGCCCAAGTGTGGATTGGGGGTTCGTTGGGATTAGATGTAGTAAAGCCAGATTTAGTGGATTCTAAAACAATTACAACATTTTCGATTGCTCCTGAAGTTGGTTACTCCTACAATAAAAGGTTTGATGTGGCAATATCGTTAAGTGAGAATTTGTTGAATTTTGATAATGAAACTGCACATATGATAACTGTTGAACCATATATTCGTTGGACATTTGCTAATAGTGATAAAGTCTCTTTTTTTGTTGAAGGTGGATTTGGTGTTGGGTATGCTGAATTTGCTGATGGCGAAATTTTAGATGACTCTCAAATTAAATTTTATATTGGGTTTAGACCAGGAGTCAAGTTCGTAATGTCAGATAAGGTTGGGTTAGTAGCAAAATTAGGATTTATCGGATATCAAAAGGTTGAAAATGCTTATGAAGCGTTTGGATTTAATGTGAATAATAATTCTTTAAGTTTGGGCATCTATTATAATTTTTAAGAATGTATAGATTGCTTTAATCCTATATTGCAGTGAATAAAAAGACTAATCTCGTCATATTTTGACGAGATTAGCTTGTTTATAGTCTCATCAGCGACTTTATCCTAATAATGCTACTATTGCAAAAGCAAGGGAATAGGCGGCCATTGCCATGGCGGTCATGCCGAGAAGTGGGTTGAGGCGTGAACCTGTGCGAAGTCGGAGTTGCCACCATATCGAGGTGTGGGCAATGAGGTATATTGCCGGTATAGCCAACGCCCATAGTGGGAGCGTCAACCATGTGCCAATCATTAATGCTACTGCGATATATCCGTTAAAAAGATATAAGTTTGCCACTGTGTTACGTCCAAATATAACAGCAAGGGTATTTTTGCCAACATAGCGGTCATCGTCATAGTCGCGATAGTTATTGACTATAAGTACGTTTGCACCCATAAGTCCTACGGCAATAGAAGCCAATAATACATCAATGTCCCATTCATGCGATTGCACGTAATAGGTGAGGGTTACAGGAATGATGCCAAAGAAAAATAATACAGCCACTTCGCCCAATCCATGCCGAGAAAGAGGGTAGGGCCCTGCACTATATGCCATTGCACCAAGAGCAATGAAAATTCCTATCGGCAATAGCCACCATTCGCCCCAAAAGAGTAGCGAGCACCCCACAGCACAAGCCTCTGCCAAAGTGCCAAATGTGGCAATTTTCATGGCACGAGGAGTAATGTCTCCTTCGGTAACACCGCGACGATGCCCATCGCGACCTTTACGATCTAAACCCGACTTGAAGTCGTAGTATTCGTTGGCAAAATTTGATGCTATTTGAGCCAATAGTGCAAATAGCAAACATAAAATTGCCGGCGTGAGGTTGAAATTATTGTTTAGGAAATTGAAGCCCCATGCCATAACAACTCCTGCGAGCGAAACCGGGAGTGTACGAAGTCGCATTGCTTCTATCCAATGTTTTATCATTTTGTTAAATCTATTTTGGTTGATTATTGGGCTTCTGTTTTTAATGCGTTGAGATTGTTGTCGTCAAGGCCAAAACATTTAATTACAGCATTACGAATGCGTTGAGCATCTCTGCCGTTTTGCTTTAATATGTTTATTACAGTGCGAATATAAGCTTCCTTATTGCTTAATCCACATAGATTGCTTACATTACTCGACGGAATCATCGATTTGCGATTAAATACTCGCAACACGTTTTGGTAATCACCACTTGCAACATATCCATGAAATTCTCGGCAAAAAGCTTCATACATGCCACGAGGATTAATCTCTTTTACAAGGTCATTGATGTGATCTTCAAGTGAGTTGATGTTGTTGAATCGCCCATCGATGCGATATTCAAGGGTGCGTTTCACTCGGTGGCGAGTGTGCATCAAAGCTTGTTGTTTAACTTCTTGCTTGAATAAGTCAAGAATAGATGCTTTTACTTTGGCAAAAACTTTATGTTCATCTTTTTTGTGGCGAGTAGCAACTGTGCGTATCACCTCTTCAAGCATTAAAATGTTTTCTATTTCAGCAACATTAGGGACTAAAATTTTCCTTGTCCGTAGATATTTTACCTCTCCATCGTCGCGACGATCACGGTCAACTATGCCATAGCTGTCCATTTTGTGAAATGTCCTCAAATCGTTAAATGCACGAGTGGCTTCAATCACTTTATTGCAGCTTCCAAGCGATTTTACGGTGTATTGAGGGAATATCAATGGATATAATTTTGAATCGATTGAATGCACTCCGTCCCCTTCTATGAAGAGAACCGGTTTGCGAGCTCCGATGATGGTTAGATAAATATCGTCTGATAGCTCGGCGTGGTCGGGAAGTATATCGTAATCCCAAATTCCATCGGTGGCATCATATTCTCTCACCCATATAACCGTATTGTCGGTGCGTGATGACGCAAAGTCAATATCGTGGGTAGTGTAGATGAACGTACAATCGGGGCGTAGTTGCTCAATGCGATCCCAAAGAGATTTAGTGATAGACTGATGTAGGAATATGCCGGGATTATCAATAAATATAATGGCGTTCTTCATCGCAAATAGGGTTGCCCCCACATAATACATCACAGCACGTTCTCCTGCTGATAGTTTTACTGATGAGTAGCAAGTTGTGTCGCAGTCGCGCGAAATGAGCATTTTGCCTCCCTCAATAAGAATTTTACTTCCGGGGAAAATTTCTTGCCACACCTCAATTACTTTGTCGAGTTTCGTAGGCTGAAGTTTGGCTTCGGGTTTTTCGGAGAGAGAAACTTTGTAAGAAATGAGGTTGAGCATCTCCTCTTGAAAGAGTAGCGACATTAGACGTTCGGCTTGTGAAGAATTGTCGTTTCTTAAAAGATTGCTACGTTCAATCGACTCTTTGTAAAGCATGTCGATAGAACCAGGAAGAGAGTCAAACTCTCGCGAATCATAAAGGGCTGATATTATCGACATGCGAAAAGCTTGTCCTTGCAGATCGTTGATGAGCCTTTCGGTAAAACGGGTTTTCCCTGCACCATTGGCTCCGATAATGGTGATTTGTCGGTTACCGATGGCGATTTCTTCGCGAGTTTTGTCTTTCTTGGGAGGAAGCAATATTTTCATAACTTCTCAACGATTTAGTAATACTCTCAAAATTACAAATTCTTTTTGAATACTTCAATAATAAAACAATTAAAGATTTAATTTTGTGGCGAAAAATTAAAACTGTGGAGTAAAATTGGAGTATAGCACAGTTTTTTGTAACTTTGTGAGTTAAACGACTTGAATAATGAAAATAATAAATATATTATCACTTGCATTATGTTGGCTTATCGTTGCATGTTCGGCAAAAACAGAGACAGCACAAGAAGCAGTAGCCACTTCAGAAGAAATGGTATCGCAAGCTGAATTTAATGCAGATAGTGCATATCGTAACGTGAAAACTCAAGTTGACTTCGGTCCACGTGTGCCGGGAATGGAAGGGCATGATAAATGTGCTAAATATCTCGTATCGGAGTTGAAACGATATGGAGTTGACACTGTAATAGAGCAAAAAACAACGGTTACTGCCTTTAATGGAGATAAATTGCCTATTAACAACATAATGGGGCAAATTAATAAAGGTGCAGTAACACGAGTGTTGTTACTCGCACATTGGGATACTCGCCCATGGGCTGACGCAGAGAAAGATAAATCGAAACATACGACACCTATTCTCGGAGCTAACGATGGTGGCAGTGGAGTTGGGGTATTGCTCGAAATTGCACGTTGCTTGCAAGAGAGAAAGCCAATGATTGGGGTTGATATCTTGTTTGTAGATGCTGAGGATTATGGAAACTCAGGGGATAATGAAGATACGTGGTGTCTTGGCACTCAATATTGGATAAAGAATTTGCCTTATTCTCCAAGTCGTAAGCCTCAATATGGAATACTTCTCGATATGGTAGGAGGAAAAGATGCTAAATTCCATAGAGAATATGTGTCTCAATATGTTGCACCCTCAATTGTTGACAAGGTGTGGACTACGGCTGTGGCATCGGGATATGGAGATGTGTTTGTGAATGAATTGGGAGGTAGTATTGTTGATGACCATGTGTATGTTAATCAAGGAGGAATCCCATGTATTGATATAATTGAAACTCTTAATCCTCAAACAATGTCGTTCAACCCCACATGGCACACTCTTGATGATAACATGTCAAATATTGACCGTCAATCATTAAAAGCAGTGGGGCAAACTGTGTTGAATGTAATTTATAACGAACAATAAAGAGATATGACTATAAATCAAATACAAGACGAAATAATCGACGAATTTGTCGATATAGAAGATTGGATGGATCGCTATGCCTATATTATTGATTTAGGTAATGCACTTCCTGCGATAGACGAAAAGTATAAAACCCCTCAATATATCATCGAGGGGTGTCAAAGTCGTGTGTGGCTCAATGCCGAACTTAACGACGAAGGCAAAATTATCTATACTGCCGATAGCGATGCTATTATAGTTAAAGGCATTATTTCGTTGTTGATTAAAGTGTTGTCAAATCACACACCACAAGAAATTCTTGATGCTGATTTTTATTTTATTGATAAGATAGGACTATCAGAACATCTTTCTCCTACACGTAGCAATGGTCTTGTGGCAATGGTGAAGCAAATGAAAGTATATGCCCTTGCATTCAAAGCAAAAATTGAAGCAGGTGCATAAATTAGAAAATTCAATTAATTATTAACTAAATAAAATTCAGATTTATGTTTAAGAACCACCCTAAAGGATTGATTCCGGCGGCACTTGCTAATATGGGCGAGCGTTTCGGATATTACATCATGAATGCAGTTTTGGTGCTTTTCCTTTGCTCAAAGTTTGGATTGGGAGAGGAAACATCAGGTACTATCTACTCTTGCTTCTATGCCGGAATTTATATTCTTGCTCTTCTTGGCGGTTTTATTGCCGACAAAACACAAAATTATAAAGGTACAATTAAAACCGGCCTTATAATCATGGCAATTGGTTATGTTGTGTTATCAATTCCCATTTTAGCAACAAGTGATAATACTACATGGCTATTGGCACTCACTTGTGCAGCATTGTTTATGATTGCATTTGGTAATGGCTTATTTAAGGGCAATTTACAAGCAGTTGTCGGTCAAATGTATGATGACTATGAAGCCGAAGCTGCCAAGAAAGGTCCCGAAGCCCTTGCATTTGCAAAAGATAAGCGCGACTCTGGGTTTCAAATTTTTTATGTATTTATTAATATTGGTGGACTTATTGCTCCATTCGTAGCACCAATTCTTCGTGAGTGGTGGCTTGAAACAAATAATTTTATTTATAATGCAAAACTTCCAGAACTTTGTCACCAATTCTTGGCTAATGGTTCGGCAATGGAAGCATCGGCACTTGCTAACCTTAATGAAATGATGGCTCAAGCAGGTGGTGCAGTGGCTGATATGGCAACTTCTTGCCAAAGTTATCTTCAAGTATTTAACGAAGGTATCCACTATTCATTCATTGCATCTGTAGTAGCAATGCTCATTTCGTTGGTAGTGTTTATGGTTTATCAAAGCAAGTTCCCAACCCCTGCAAAGAAAAAAGCAGTTGAATCAGTTAAATATACTGCCGAAGAAAAGGCTGCAATGGCAAAGGAAATCAAACAACGCATGTATGCACTTTTTGCGGTACTTGGTGTAGTTATTTTCTTCTGGTTCTCTTTCCACCAAAATGGTATGTCATTGTCTTTCTTCGCTCGCGACTTTGTTGATTCTACAGCCGTGGCTCCTGAAATATGGCAAGCTATCAATCCATTCTTTGTGATTGTGTTGACTCCTATTATTATGGCATTGTTTGCAAGTTTGGCACGTAAGGGCAAAGAAATTTCAACACCTCGTAAAATCGCGATTGGTATGTTTATTGCAGGTTTGGCATTCTTGTTCCTTGCTGCGTTCTCATATATTAAGGGATATCCTTCAGCTGATGCTTATAAAGCACTTCCTATTGCTGAACAAATCGCAAATCAAGCACATTGGTGGGTATTAATCGCTGTTTACTTCTTCTTGACAGTTGCCGAATTGTTTATTTCTCCTCTTGGCTTGTCATTTGTGTCGAAAGTAGCACCTAAACACCTTCTTGGTCTTTGTCAAGGTCTTTGGCTTGGTGCAACAGCAGTTGGAAACTTGTTGTTGTGGATTGGTCCATTGATGTATAACCAATGGCCTCTATGGCTATGCTGGACAGTGTTCCTTGTAGTGTGTATCATATCTATGGGAGTGATGCTCGGCATGGTTAAATGGCTCGAACGAGTTACTAAGTAAGCAAAGTCTCATTCTAAAATAAATGCAACGCCATCGGATTCTCGATGGCGTTGTTGTTTTTCTGTCTTTTTTGAGTTTTTATTTGTTATATAAAAGTAGTAGCAAAAATTTGAATATAGATTGAAAAATATTAACTTTGACACACTTAAAAATTATTATTATGAACGAGGATAAAAATTTCGTAATCACAATAGGTCGCCAATTTGGCAGTGGAGGACGTGAATTGGGAAAATTGCTTGCATCAACTTTTGGAATAGAATACTACGATAAAGAACTGTTGCAAGAGGCGGCCAAACAAGCTGGAATGTGTCCTGAAGTTTTTGAACGAAGCGATGAACGTGTGCCATCGTTTTTGAGTGGAATGTTTGCCGTTGGCACAGGATATAATCCGGCATCATGTTATTCTTGTTCATCAACAATTGCCAGTGATGGAATTTATAATGCACAAAGTGAATTTATACGTCGCATAGCAAACGATAAATCGTGTGTTATCGTTGGTCGAAGTGCCGACTATGTGTTGCGAGAACACCCTCGTTGTGTAAATATCTTTGTACATTCATCAATCGACGATTGCATTGCTCGCATAATGCGTCGAGGAGATCGGCCAACTCCCGAACAAGCACGTACAATTGCTCAAAAAACTAATAAATTGCGAGCTAATTATTATAACTTTTACACCGATAAGCGTTGGGGCGATGCCGCCAGCTATGATCTTACCATCAATACATCGTTGCTAAAAATGGAAGATGTAGTAGCTATCGTAGCTGAATATATCCGTCGCCGTTTTAATATAAATCCTTTTGGAGGGAAATAGAAGTTAGGAAATTTATAAATAATGCTATTTGCTTATGACTAAACAAGAATCGGTGATTCTAAAGGGGGTTGCCATATTATTCATGATATATGGACATTTATTTTTGTATCCTGAGTGGGGGGTAATGTATGAGCCTCTATTTCAGATAAATAGTGTTTCTTTTGAGTGCTTATTGACAAGGGCTACAGGTCCGGTCGCATTCTACTTGTTGTTAGGTGGCTATGGAATGTATTATATCTATCAAAAGAAAAAGGAGAAAAATCAATTGTCAAGGATTCGGAATCTCTATATTAATTTTTGGGTAGTATTGTTGTTGTTTGTTTTAATAGGGCATTTCCTAAAACCTGACGCCTATCCGGGAAGTTTTAAGGCTTTGCTAACTAATGCTACCGGATTCAATACAACTTATAATGGAGAATGGTGGTTTCTATTGCCATATTCTTTAGTTGTACTGTCTTCGTATTGGGTATTCAAATTTGTCGATAGATTTAATCCATTATTGGTAATTTTTGGGAGTATATTCGGATTGTTTTCTACTTCATTTGTCATAAGTCGTTTTGGCTCGGATTATTTGTATGCTTATCACTTTAGGTATAATTTATTTTTGTATTTCCATTTGTTATGGGATTTTGTTATTGGAGCGATGTTGTTAAGAATGAACTTTTTTACGTTGGCAAAATGTAAAATAAAAAAATACCTTCCTCGAAATATATATGTAATAGCAGCACTGTTATTATTAGTTACTATTCGTTGTTTCTTTGTTACAAGTGCAGTTCACATTTTTTATGTAGTTGCTTTTATAACACTATTTTTGTCGATTTCAAGATCTAAAATTATAGATAGTACTTTGTCGGTATTAGGAAAATATTCAATGAATATGTGGCTTATTCACACATGTATATGCTATTATTTGTTTAGAGATTTCATATATGGATTTAAGTATCCAATAATTATTTATATAGCAGTCGTAGTTTTGAGTTTATTGAGTGCAATGATTGTGACAAAAATTGCAAATAATATAATAAAATTGATTAATCATTATCATCATTAAACAATTTATGTAATTCGTTGAATCGAGCAAGGTTATCGGCTGAATGGCGTGCCATTGAGGCTCTTACTTTGTCGAGTGACTTTTCTTGCATTGCACCACTTTTTGAAAAGAATTTGTCGGCGTAGCAAATGAGTTTTTCAAGCGTAGATTCTGGTAGGTAGTCTTTAAGAGGCAAAGGGAGCTGTTGCCGTTCTATGTCGGCGATAGTTAGTCCTGCTCCGGTGTGGCGTTCTGCCACGCGTGCGATTGCTTCATCTACGCCCTCCTTGCGTAATAGCTCTGCACCGAGAATGCCGTGGCGAATGTAATGCTCACTGCCGAGGCAATCGATATCGGGAGCATTAGTGAGGAATATCCCTATGTCGTGGAGCATTGCAGCTGTTTCTACATCGTCAAGCGAGATGTCAAGATTACGACGTTGTGCAATATCAAGAGCTTTGTCGGCAACTTGACGGCTATGCTGTAAAAAAATCCCGCGACACTTAGTGCCTGCGGGATAATATTTATCTATAATTTCTTGATAAGTCATTAGAACAATTGAAAATAATTTTCAACTTTCAATTTTCAATTACTCTACGATTGTGTTCCAACCATGAATGTCCTCTTCTTCGCCAAGTTGAATGCCACGAAGTTTGTTGTAGAGTGCTGTTACCACAGGTCCCGGTTCGCCATCTTTTGAAATGATATATTTCTTGTCGAGGTCAAGGTCATGGATTTCACCAATAGGCGATGCTACGGCAGCAGTGCCACAAGCAGCGGCTTCTTGTATTGTTTCAAGTTCTTCGATGGGAATTTGACGACGTTCTACCTCAATCCCCATGTCTTTTGCGATTTGTTGAAGACTCATGTTTGTGATTGAGGGGAGAATTGATTCAGAGGCAGGAGTGATATATTTGCCATCTTTGATAGCCAAGAAGTTGGCAGGGCCACATTCGTCGATATATTTTTTCTCTTTTGGGTCGAGATAAAGCACTGCAGAGTAGCCAAGAGAGTGAGCTTTTTCGCCCGCTTCAAGACTTGCTGCATAGTTGCCACCCACTTTCCAACGACCAGTACCTTTAGGTGCTACGCGGTCAAACTCGCGCATGATGCAGATGTTGGTGTTTTTGAATCCACCTTTGAAGTATGGACCAACAGGTGTTACGAGAACGAGGAAGAGATATTCGGTAGAGGGCTTAACTCCAACTTGAGCTGAAATGCCGATTTCGAGTGGGCGAATGTAGAGTGATGCTCCACTGCCGTAGGGAGGAACAAAACGTTCGTTGAGTTTAACGACACGTTTCACCATTTCGCAGAAAAGTTCCATGGGAATAGGTTGCATCTTAATACCTTCGGCCGAAGAGATGATGCGTTTTGCGTTTTCTTCAAGACGGAAAATACGCACTTTGCCATCTTTGCCTCGGAATGCTTTCAATCCTTCAAAGATTTCTTGACCATAGTGAAGGCATGTTGAAGCCATGTGTATGTTGATTGACTCAGAGGTTGATTCTTCGATTTCGCCCCATTTGCCATCTTTGTAGTAACAACGCACGTTGTAGTCGGTGGGGATATATCCAAATGATAGGTTGCCCCAGTCTAATTCTTGTGTCATAATGATATTGTAATTTATTCTTTTGCAAATTTAGCAAATTATCACGAATTATCTTCTTTTTGTGGCAGAAAATATGCAAACACCCAACAAATACTTAAAAATTGGCTGAACTTAAAGGATTCTCACATTTTTTCAGTATATTTGTGGACGTAACCATAATTATTAACTTATAAAATTACATTGCACATGAAGAATAACGTATAATTGATACGCACACTTTAAGTCTTATTGAAAAAGCGTTTTAGCTTTATTCTGTCTATCCTAAAGTTTGGCGACTAAAGAAACCGACAAGAATAATAGCGAAAATGCTCACGCTGTATAGGCGTGGGCTTTTGGTTATTCAGTCGGATAGGTAACGCCAAACACCTAGGATAGAGGAATACACTAAAAGTTCCGCGCTTTTTTGTGTGCGTATTCCAAAATTTTCAATAGGAGCAACGGAGTAACTTGAAAAGCCGTTAAGTGAGTAGAGGAAAATTTGTAATATTTAGATTATGAAAACTTTAAGATTAGTTGGGGTAGGATTTGTTGCCATTATTTTATGTATTACTTTATCAAGTTGTCCCGACGATGAGGTGGTGGATGGGGTTAATAATCCATTTATTGGAAAATGGGATGCTTCTTGTACCTTTGGTCATGACCACGTTTTTGAATTTCAATCGAATGGAGAGTTTGAACATGTTTATTATTGGGATTCACGCGCATCCCATATCGGCGATCCCAATTGTAACAAGGAAATAAAGTACGGAAGTTATAGTTATAAACCTGAAAGTGAAGAATTTATACTTATGTATGATGATGGAAATACCATATTATATATTGTTAGTCATATTGGAGAAGATAAAATTATATTAAGGGATAGCTCAAATGATCGCATACAAACACTGACAAAAAAGAAATAGATTATTGCTGTCCGATAAAACTTTATATTGATAGACTAAAAAAAATTAGGGCTGATTCCATTTGCAGAATTCAGCCCTTTATGGTTATTTCCGTTTTACCACAAACACAATAACCATTGGTAAAAGGTTACATTTTATCGAACAGCCGATATATAATCAGGTAATAAAATTGAAAACAATGAACAAGAATAATGAGTATCAGTCAAAGTTTG
Source organism: uncultured Muribaculaceae bacterium (assembly GCA_904502025.1). Taxonomy (GTDB): domain Bacteria; phylum Bacteroidota; class Bacteroidia; order Bacteroidales; family Muribaculaceae; genus RGIG4079. The sequence continues at coordinate 25,601 of CAJGDJ010000007.1, read as the reverse complement.
TAAAAACTTGTGAAATATCCAAAAGTTTATATGAAAAGATGTTATTTTTTTAACTTGTTAATAGGTAAGAGGTTAATTGCCGGAACGTTGACTGTTCTTCCGAAATTGAAAGAAGTTCAATCCTTAAAAAATTTAAGAGGGGAGAATCTTATAAATAAGTAGAAACTATTGTTGTAGGTGTTGTCGCTCGGCAACACTGACAACATGCGACACCTCAAACCATTTTTTCAATCATAGATTTGTGTAGGTTTCATTTCTTGCATTTGAATCACTGAATCGCGTACGATTGGTTCTTGTGCAAACACCAAATTTGAGAAACAAAGGGGCAATATCCCTAATAAAAAAAATTGACCATTAGATCCATTATAATAAATATAAATTTAGCAATGGCAATGGTAATAAAAAAAGCGAAAAGTAACTTTTCGCTTTTAGAATGATATATAAGGTTGGGAGGTGTTAAGATTGGTTATTTGAACACTGCCAAAGGGAGATATAATCTTCTTGTGGTCTTATACATATCGCAGTTTGTTAAAGGAGTAAAACCGTTATCAACTGTATAAAACTTCGTTACTCTACTTTCGTTTATTGCATCAACTGTAACAAATTGACACCCCGAAGGTCTATACTTCACATATGTACCAATAATAATGTCAAGTATAATACGCCCAACCCCACGAGACTGCCATTTTTCATCAACTGCTAAATGGGTAATATTTATTGCAGGGAAAGAAGTTTGTTTCAAGAAAAAATCCACATAAGAACTTTCTGCAATAATTGGATTTTCTGCAATAATATCCTCTTTATCTTCTTTAGATTGAATGATTAACGCATCATTAGCTAACGTAAAAAGTGCAATTATTTCGTTTGAGGATATATGCCTAACAATATATGTAGAAATATAACGATTCTCATCACAAACGGACAAATTCAATCGGATATAATCATCCATCTCTTTGCAACCACAGCAAAAAGATTGTAGCTCATCAATATCTAAAGGAGTGAACGAGGATATTTTAATATCCGAGGATTGGATTTTTACCGCCATTATTTTTTACGATGTCAGCAGTCACACGTGCCATACGTTCCTTGCGTGATTGAATTTCAGCTTTTTGAGTAGGGTTAAAACGTCCCTCTAAGCAATTACGCATTATTGAACGAAACTGCTTAGCATCGTCAATTGAAATAGTAATATTTGAATCAGAACGTAACATAATTTTGTTTGTAATATTAATATGATTATGCAAATTTACATTATCAACACACTTAAATCCAAAATTAAGAATGTATTTAATAATTAAAATAAGAATTTTTAACTATATATAAAATTTGGGGACAGTGTGGAAATTGTGTTTATAGATTAACAAATGAAACAAAAAAAAGTGCGTTTTTATATGGCGAAACGAGCAAAAAAATGGAGCTGTGCCAAAATCCTGAATTTTGACACAGCTCTCAACTCCTATATTATTGCCAGTATTTTTCGATTTCCCGCAAATTTCAAACTGCAAAATCCCCGATTTCCCTCAAATTCTAAAGATAAAAAACTCGATTTCCCTCCAATTTAAGAACAATTTGTACATTATACAATAATGAAGAATGTATATCAGTTAAGGCTTGTGAAAACTTGTGAAATATCCAAAAGGTTTATATGAAAAGATGTGATTTTTTCAACTTGTTCATCGGTAATAGGTTAATTGTCGGAACGTTGACTGTTTTTCCAAAATTTAATAAGATCAATAATGCTACTAATTAAAAGCAAACCAAAGATTGCAGCTCTCCAATAACGAATCTCAACAAAAAGTGAATCGTAAATGAGGATAATGCAGAGGATAGAAACTAATGTGTTGAGAAGCGGGGATTTGTATCTTTTTAAGAAGCTAAATATTTTTGACATATAAGATTAGTTTGTGTTATGGTTGCAAAGTTAATGCTTATAGTGAAATGAGGCAACGCGAAAACGAAAAAAGTGCGATGCCCATTATTGAGCACCGCACATCTGTCTATTATAGAGTAGGTTGCCTATTTTACTGCAATTTTTATGCTTTGAGTATCAGTAATTACAAAATAAATTCCACCGTTTAGCATTAATGGAGTAGAGAAAAGGTTGCTCTTAATGTCGCAAGAATAAATAAGCGATCCGGCTACATTATAAATCAAACATCTTTCTCCATTACAGTTGTTAATTGTCAATACTCCATTGCTGTAATTTATATCTATATTGTTGTTAGATACTCCATCAACTCCCGATGGCACTTTGCTATCTAATACAACAGGAATAGTAGCAGAGAATGTTTTTGTACCGTAGCTTTTATGTGAAATAGTTTGAGCTATTTCAATTTCGGTACGACCTTTGGCATTTTCCACTGCCGTGATAACGAGATTGCCATCAGCATCAATAATAGCATTTTCTATGAGGGAATTATCATTAATGTTTTTAACTTCGGTAGTGAATGTCAAATTTGTTTTTGTTGCTGTATAGTTGAAAATATCGGCAACAGCAAGTGTGCCAACAAGGACAGAATCGGTATAGATTGTTACTTCTGATTCATCAATTGTAGGCTTGTAGATGCGAGGGGTAATAGTGAATGAAGCTGTTCCTTTAACTGATGCACCACACTTGTCGATACATTCAAATGGGAATGTAAATACGGTTTTGTCATCAACATCACCTGTAAATTTTACTTTAGGAGTAACTTTACCATCAGTGTTATATGTAACATCAAGCCAATCAACATCTTCACGAATATACATTGCGTAATTGTCAATAGTTGAACCTTCGCTATCGGTAAAGTAATTGGTTAATTTTGCTGCAGTACAACTTTTTACCGAAGTGGCACGCTCATATACCCCTGATGTATATGAATAATCCTTTTTTACTGTTGGAGCTTCGTTTTGTTCGGTAGCAGCCATTAAATTCATTGCCGATGGAATAGAATTAAAGGTCATCTTTGGTTGAGTTAAATCAGAAGATTCAAATATAGCCATGCCTTGTGAATATGCCACATAATAACGTTCAAAAGAGTCAGTTGTTTCGCTAACGGCAAGTGTTGGGATAAACATATCGTTAAGAATCATCACGGTTTCGTCTCCGAATGTTTCGGTTTCAGTATTATATGCAATAAATCCACTACCACGTGATACCATAATGTTATTGCCCGCTTGAGCTGAAACGCTGTGAGGAAGTTGCATACTATTGTCTAATGTCGCAGTTATAACAGTATTAGAGTTGTCGGTTGGGTTAAACACAACCATCGAAGCAGCTTCTCCGTTTACTTCACCGGTAGCAATATAGAGTTTGTCGTTATGGTAATACATTCCTGATGCATTATAGCCTCCGTCAATATCTATATTGGTCTCAGCCAAAATCCATGTGGCAAGATTGAGCTTGTTTATTCGGGCATTGGCGTCAGTAGCACATAAAATATAGGCAACATCTCCATTTATTACCATTTGTTTAATAGTGCCATTTAGCTTGATTGATTTGAATGCATCGAGGTCGGTGCGATAGAATACTTTGAGAGAATCTTCGTCGCTAACAATAATTTTGTCTTTGTAAGTAGCAAGTTGATGCTTATCGGTAGAGGTTAATGATGCATTTGCAACAGTTTTTCCCCATTCCACATCATAACGAGAAAGGTTTGTGCCTTGTGTAAGGTATGCGTATGAACCATCAGGTAGAATATTGTCGGTTGGGATTTGGTTCAGAGTAGAACCACAAGCAAGATCTTCAACGTAGGTCTTGTTCTCAAATGTTTCTGCATCGATGCCTTGAAGTTGGGCTATGCCTATGTCAACACCATTTTCATCAGAGCTATTAATCATCAACACTTTTTTGCGAGAAGCTAAGTTGTAAGGACCATAAGTAACAGGAACTTCGATAGTCTTTTCTTGACCAAAACAAGTTACCTTAAAGACGAGAATGTCAGTAACATATTCCCCTTCGGTAAATTCGTAAAAAAGGTGGTTGTTATAAAGCGAAACATTTGCCAATCCCTTTTTCGCAGTTACTTTGTCCATATATATAGTAGCACCATTTCCGGTTGAGAAAATGTCGCTATTGAGTAACTCTCCGGTGGGTTTGTTTGTTGCAATTTGTATAGGAGTTACAGTGATTTCGGGCCTTTCAAGTACAGTTATTTTGATTTGGTCACTCAAAGTGGGGTTAATTCCCGATACAGCAGTAAGAGTTGTGACACCGGGGGTTAATGCGATGAAATTACCTTTGTCAATGACTCCCACTTCGGGATTGCTGTTTATCCAGGTGTAATTGTCGTAGATAAAGCGATTAGATTTTGTTTCATTCACATTTTCGGTATTGTCATCTTCGCTTTCGACGTTGATGTAAATGCGTTCACCTACGATGCACGATAACTCATCGCTTGCAGCACTTTCATTGCCTTCAAGATTGATAACCACATTTGTGAGGTTACATACCGATACCTCAAATGCCTCTTCAGGAATATTGTCCATTGCAGAGAAATGTACCCACACCGTTCCATAGCCATTAGCTGTAAGTAATCCATTATTGTCAATCTCAGCAATAGCATCTGTGCCGTCAGTAACAAGACCTTCTTTGTCAAGAGATAGCCACCAGCGTTGAGGAGCATCTTTTACAAGACGACCATTCTTGAATAAAAGTCCTTCATATTGGCAAGTGTGTCCTTTGGGTACTTGCAATTGAGTGATGCCAACATAATTGTAATAATAATCTTGTGGCACATATTCAGGGTCGGGGAGGGTGATTGCACAGTTTAATACCTCGGTTGACCATTCGCCGAGCCAACCTGCAATAACTTGTCCGGCAGTATAAACTTTTACGAAATCAATCTTTTCAAGATCTACATAATTACCATCTTTGTCGACAGCCCAGCTGATGTCCATACCATCGCCGGCTGCTTCGCCAAGTGATGGGCGACCATAAGGATTTTGTGCTATACGAGAGTCCTCCTTTACAAATCCTTTGTTGTCGCAATATCCAAAGCCTGAATAAGCGTAGAACTCGATATAACTTGGCGAACGCATGTCGATGCAACCACGAATGTTGGTGACACCGGTAAATGTGATTGAATCACGGGAAACACTTGGAGAAAACCAGCGTTTAGACTCATCGGGATTGTCTTGATTGTAGAAATAATCGGGATAGAATGAGTGCTTGTGGAAGTTGTTTGTTACTACTGCACCATATTCATGCTTAATTTCGCCATTTCCCTCCCATTTCATAGCCCAGGGCACAGTGTAACGATCATTATAGTGAGGGTTGTAGTATGTTAGTTCTACATTATGTTTGGTAGTGCTTAACCAATAGTCGCTACCTGCAAGCTCATACCATTCGCCGTCATCGGGAAGCCCGTTGCCGTTTTTGTCTTCCATAACTTGCACGGCTCCGGGTTCGGTCCACACTCCTTTTTCGGCAGCTACAAATGAATTTCCTTCAACAGTGAAATCCACGCCGTAGGGATTTTGAGGATTGTTGTAGATAGGTTGGTCGAAACCAAATACAATATATCCACCTAATGCACCAAGGCTCACACCACGTTCGTTATTTTCAAAAAATTCGATAGGGTTGTCCCATGCAATTTCACTACGAAATTGTCCTGCTGCTGGTTGATATTCTAATATCTTTGTAGCATAGCAGTTGCGAGTAGTATATGTGATAATTTTATTTGAAGAAGATTCGGTTCCGTCAGATAAAGTAATTGTATATTTGATTGCATCTGATACAATTTGTTGAGGAGTGCCGTTAGGAGTATATTGAATAACCTTATATCCGTTTTCTCCGTCAACTAATTCGATAGTACCATATTTTAATTCATCGGCGTTGTCGATAGTTAAAGAACAAGTCGTTTTTTCCGATGATTTATAGAAACTTGTGTTGCCGATAACATCAAAAACTTGAGGAGCTATTTCATCGGGGTTGATATATGATTTAATCATTGATGTTTCTAACCCATGCACTTTTACAGGGAAGGTATTTGTGACGGTTTCGCCATTATAAGTAATCGATACTGAGAATGTAGTTTCACCTTTTACTTGTCCCATACGAGTTAATTGCATTCTCGTTTTGCTCATGTGGGCACCTATGCTGTTTAATTTTATGATAGTGTTATCGCCCGATGATGTAGTGATTGTGATTCCCTCCTTTTGTGAAATGTCGGTTGATGTTGAAATGTCGTCGGGATACTCAAATAGGTCGTAAAAATAAACATAAAAAGAACTACTCCCATCTGAGCCAACGGCCTCATAGGAATACTCTTTGGGGACAAATTGAGTCCCGGCTTGAGCTGTGAATGCCATTGCTAACGACAAAAACAGCATGATAAGACTAACCTTTTTCATTTTATATAACAATTTTATGTGATTGATTTGAAATTTTTACGATATAGAGATTGCCTTTAACCAGTCCTGAAATCATGTCGCCATTGTTAATAATGACCGATTTTACAAGAGAGCCTTGAGCATTGAAAACATCTACTTGTTGGGGTGTGTCAATGCCGGTAATCATAATATTTCCTGAAACGGCAAAAACGTTTGCTTGTTCAATGGTGTTTAATTGAACAGAGCTGATGTCGGCAGTAACTGATATTTTTACACTTTCAGTTACTACTTTTCCATTGGAATTAAAGGCTATTTCAATCACTGTATTACCTTTCTTCAATGGGGTGAGTACTAAATTGCCATTAATAATTTCGGCTTTTACGATTGATTCATCTTTGATATTGCTTATGCTTTTTATAATAGCGGCATTATTTGAATCTTCGTCGGTTACTTTGTCAGATAGAGTGATTTCAATAGGATCTTTATCATCGATAGTTACATCTTCAAATTTCTCAACAATAGGAGCTTTATTGTCGGGGAAGATAAACATTGCAGGATACCAGTAACGTTTAATAGGCTCTTGATATTGAATCATTTCCCCTTCGGGAGATATAATTGCGTAGATCCATTCTTGTGTTGCAATGTTTTCGCCCACATAAAGTGATGCATATATATTCCCATCTTTAGGATTGCATTGAATAGCACCGCCATAGAAATACAATCCATCAAAAGAACTATCATATATCTCTTCGCAAGCACCTTCGGCATACGCTTCGTCGGGGTTTGAGAGGTCGATATTATCCCAATCGATAGCATCAATATTGAAACGATATAATACGCAGTTTCTAAACCAGTTGATTTGTCCAAGGCTTGGGTCGGTATATACAAAGTATAGAGTATTTTCGGTGTTGCTCGCAGTCAAAGAGCCTGCAGTCCACGCATACCACGATTGAGGCACGCCACCGGTGTCTAAACGAACCTTTTTTGTTTCAAGGCTATATTGGTTGATACACATGAGTTGTGAGCCGTTCCAAGCATTTCCATTCCACCCGTATGGATAGTTAAGGTTGCTTTCATTACCCTCTTCTTGATAGTTTACACCTACCCATATATTCCCATCTTTGCTTTGAACCATGGTAGAGAAACAACCTTCAATAATCTTTATTATTTCATCGGTTTGGGGGTTGATGACGAGTACCCCCAAGTCTTGTTTTATCGCGAAAACATAATCTTGAGTGCGAAGCATCATGCCTATTTGGTTGTGGTAAAGAGGCCCTTGACCATCGGCATTACTTATTTCGTTGCCAGTAATAAGTTTGTTCTCGGTGCCTGGAATGGGCTTCTCTGAGTCCCACACAAAGATTTTTCCTTGTTCATTCCATTTAAATACATATATGCCATTTGATGTGCCCACATAAAACTTGTTGTTGTCAACGAAACAAACACCTCGGCCATCGGCATCGGATTTGCCATTCTCGTTAACCGAAATGAGAGGGTGTACCTCATCACCTATGGGTTTGAGCGTGTTTTTATTCAAAATGGCAACGCGACCCGATAGCATATCGCCACCTTCACCGGGGTCTTTATCTTGTTTGCCTGTAATTACGAGAAAATCTCCATAAAGTTGACCATACTGAGATGTGCAGCCAAGAGAATACTTATAGTTGTTGGCCATCTGCATAATGAGGTAGTCGATAGTCTCTGCCTCCGGATTCCAGAAGTTTAGAGTACTATTGTTATGCCCATACCAATCCTCGTTGAGGACATACGCTCCATTGGAGTAATTTTGTGCAATAGATTGCATAGAACTTGCTACAATCAAAGCACTTGCAATTAGTGATAAAATTTTTTTCATATTATGTAGTTTAATTTATTATAATCGGTTAGGGATTAGGTAGAAAAGAGTTGTCAATATGCAAATCTTCGGCACGACAAATCTCAGTAGAGGTTTCGCCAAGCCAGCCACATGATTGATTTACACCGGTGAATACACGAATGAAATCCACACCATCGAGCTGCACATGGTTGCCGTTTTTATCTACAGCCCAATCGATATTGAAGCAGCTTTTGTCGCCAACCTCATTGGGGTGATTGTCGGCATATCCACAATCATAGGCATACAACACGAAATAGCTACCTATGCCACTCTCATCGATACCATTTGAAGCCAATCGTGTTCCGCTAAAAGTGATTTCATCGACCGTAACCCATTTAGGGAAATAATCTTGACGGTGATATGAGTTTTTTTCGATATAGCCTGTTGTGCCATCGTTTGCAGTCCATTGAATATATGTGTTGTCGGTGATTGGCGACTGAGGAATGGGAGTTGCAACGTGGTCGCTTGGGGTGCGAAAATATGTTACTGAATAGTTGTGTAATGTTTCGGGCTTATAGTATTCGCTGCCGGCAAGTTCATACCATTCGTCGTCGGGTATGCCATTGTCATTTTTGTCGATAGATACCATCACGATGCCCGGCTCAGCACTACCTCCCGATTCAGGAGCGTTAGGATTAGGGTTGGCTTCGGCATAGAATGAATTTCCGAGAATTTTGAAATCCATTTCTCCCGGCACATTTACCACCGAGTGGTCAAACCCAAAAGTTACATAGCCTCCATAACCACCAAGTGAAATGAGTACATCGTTTTTGTCGGAGATACATTCCAATACCTTTTTACGCATCGACTCTTCTGTGTCACCATCTTTATACTTGGGTAACTCATTGACAAATTGACCTGGTGCAGGACGATACTCATATACTTCGGTGATGTATCGACTATAAGCTACTTGCTCGTTCCACACCACTATTTTTATGTTATGTTCTACCGGGTCGGTGTCATCAACGATATTGAGTTTTACATTATATGTGCCGGTATCTTTTTTTACGAAATACAAGTCGCGTTCATTTGATATTACGGAGTCATTTCCATTTACATCTTTCATCGACCAAATGTATGACTCACCGGGAAATTCGGGGTGTAGATGTAACATCTTCATTCTTTCAATGGCATATTCTTCATCAATGCCAAGGCTCACCATCTCAATCTCAGGTTCGCAAGCTGAGATGGTGGCTGATAAAATGGTTGCGATTAATATTTGATATAAGTGTTTCATTGTGAGTTATTATTTATATAGGAATACCATGTGAGCCGGAATATCGCCGGTGCGTACACTCCATTTCTTTTTGCCTTCTCGGCTGTAACAGTGCAAAGCACCACTTGAAACATAGTTTTTAGCATCAGTAACATATATATCGCCGGTAATTGGGTGAACGTTTATACCATAAGGCACTTCGATGTCTTTTTCAGTACCATCTGTAATGAAATGGTCGGTAACAAGTTCTTTAGTTCGCACGTCGATGATGCCGTAGGCAATGTGATTTTTTTCTTCTTGATTGTTCCATTCCACACTATAGAAATAAAGCGAATCTCCTTGGATATGCATTTCCGAACAAGGAATGTCGAGAGTGTCGGTAACAACCATCTTTCGTGAGAATTTGCTCTCTTTTTCAAGTACAAACATTTTGGAACGAATAGAACCATAATTGCCACGAGATGTTACCCACAGTTTTCCGTATTTGTCAGCTTCTATGCGATGAAGGTTTATACCAACCGGAATTTTCTCAACTTGAGTCATGCCGAATTTTTCGACAACTGAGATAGTATAGTCATATTTTGGTACACGATAACCTCCTGAATTGGCTACATAGATATATTCACCGAGGATTTCTAATTCGTCGGGTTGGTAACCGACGGTGCATTTCCCGGTAACGGAAAGAGAGGCGGTATCTACTCGATACACGGCTCCAAGTTGTGCATCAGGGTTAATAGCCACCGGACCTACATAGGCAGAAACGTAGGCATTACCTTTGTCAAATTTAATATAACGGCAGTTGGGGATATCGATTTGCCCGATACGCACCAATGTGTGTGCGTCCATCACTTCTACCTTGTGCGAACAGTTAATCACGGCATATAACTTGTTGCCATATATCTGAATGTCATTTCCAACGTCGCCTAATTCTTTGATGACAGTTGGGTTGCGTTCGGCGTACATATTTCGCACATAATAAGCGTTTTTGAAATCCACAAAGTCGATAGAGGCCTTGTTGCTACCCATATTCCCCTCGTTGAGCAAGTACATGCCTATTGGATTCACGTCGGAGTTGGGCTCAAATGGCAAAATGTCGTACTCTGTTGGTACCACAAGCTCATCTTCGCGACAACTTGTGGCACAACAGAGAATAAATGAAAAGAGTATGAGTATAGAAAACGGTTTCATCAATTAATAAACTAAAGTTCGACAACAATACCAAATCGATAGTTACGCTTTGGCATAGGGTAGTTTAAGATTACGTCATAATCTTGTGAAAGCAGATTGTTAACTTCGGCAGTTGCCTTAAGATTTACTTTTCTTATTTTGAATGATTTCATGAGTGAAATGTCACTTGTGTACCAAGGTTGAGTGTGATTATAGCGAATATTTTCTTGTTGGTTGTAGCGTTCACCTGTATAAATGAAACTATAATTCAAATGCCAGCCTCTCCAGTCAAGCATGAGGATTGCCGAACCACTATGCCATGGGATATAAGGTATTTGATGACGATAGTAATTGTCGGCAGGATTTGTAACGTCGATTGCTTCTTGGTAGGTGTATTGGAACTTGGTGGTGAAATCAATGTCGAATGGAAGCCCGAATGTTGCACCTAATTGGGCATCGATACCTTTGATTTCTACTTTGCCGAGATTGAGCATTGTCCATCGAAATTGCTGTCCTTTGGGATATGCTACAATTTTATCTTTTACATCATTATAGTAAACATCTGTTCCAATCTTAAAATATTTGAACCAACTTTTTTCTTGAACTAAATCATATAATAAGCCAACATTATATTGTATTGCGGTTTCGGGTTTGAGATATGCGTTGCCCATATCGGTGTAATACAAGTCGTTGAATGTGGGCATGCGATAGCTTTGTTTATAAAAAGCACGTAATACTAAATTAGGCTTTCTAAATGGTTTATATGAAGCGAATACTCCCGGGGTGAATTTAACTTTATCGGGAGCCGAATCGCGTTCTCGTTGTTCTTCATTTACGTATGTCATTAATCCCGATGCTTGCAACTTTAGACAATCCCATAATGATAGGGCTGTAGCCAATGAAGCCCAATGAGTGGTGCGGTCAACGTCCAGATATTCCGATAGCCCATTCCATTGAAAGTCGTATGCCATAGACAAATCCCAATTAGGCAAAACACTATATTTGTTTGCCCATGATAAATATACCTCTCTTTGCTTGTAGATGTTATCGACATGAATGAGTTTGTCGTCATTGTTTACATATCGTGTGTAGTCAAAGGCATATTTGGCGTTTACCTTTGTGCTGAATTTTGAAGAGAATTTATGTTCAAACATTCCCTGTGCAAACGAGTTTCTATCCCATAGCCTTTCGCCGCGTCGCCACACATTGTTAACAATGGCACCCGGCACTCCTCGCTCTGAATTGTAATGGTATAGATAAACTTTCCATCGACCTTTAGGAAGGAATCCATGCACTCCTCCTTCAAGACGAACAGCGTCAATATCGCCATTTTCGCGAATGGCAGTTGTGTCGTAGGCAAGTTCGCCCGAAGGAGTAACGCGTCGATAACGGAATTTGTATTTTCCCGATGAGCTTATCCACTCGGTATTGAAACTCATGCTGATAGTTTCGCTGAGTTTGTACTCAAATGTCAGAGATGGGTTGAAAAGGTCAAATGAGCCGGCACGCAACCCCACTCGTAAATGGCATGATTCTCCATCCCTGAATTTAGGGAATCGGGTGTTGAGGTATATTGACCCGGCAGAACCAAATTCGCGTGCCGACTGAAAAATTTCACTTTTTTGTCCGTTATATAGTGAAACGGTTTCAATGTTTTCCAATGAATATTTTCCTAAATCCACTTGCCCGTTTTGAGCATTTCCTAATTCAATGCCATTGTAATATACTCCCATGTGATTTGTTCCCATCGAACGTATATTTACCGTTTTAATACCACCCACACCACCATAGTCTTTTAGTTGCACACCCGAAAAATACCTTAAAGCATCGGCTACACTGTGTGAACGCAATGCCTCTAATTCTTGTCCTTCTAATGTTTGTGCCGGTATAACTTCTTTGTAGGATTGAGCAGTTATTTCGACCTCTTTGAGAAATGTGGTGTCAAGATTAGTGTATTCCTCGTCGCTGAGTGTGGTTGCTGATGAGGAATGTGTAGTCAGCAATAAATAAAAAAACGAGCTTGTTAAGATGCGTCTTACCATTTTGAAAAATAATTAATGTTATTAATCAAAATAGCTTCGAGGCGACACCTTGTCAAGCCTGAAATGTAAACGCACTCCTATCTCGTATAGGGTGGCAGAAACAAAGAAAAAAGAAGACGAGTGCTAACTACATGTCTTAACTTTTCAAAGCTCATACCTCGTAAGCTATTGAAATAAATGTAGTGGCAGGTCTTCTGACTCGTTTCCTCATCCCGACGCCTTCCCAAGGTCTATCGCCTCAGTGGCAGGTTGTGAATGTCGGTGAGTGATAATGAAACTCACAGCAGCGGGGACTGTCCAGGATTTACACCTGATTCCCTATTAAGTGGAGTAACCCGGTTGGGTATCCACACCATTACATCGGCAAAGGTATATATTATTTCTTTTTTTATCAAATGTTTTTAATAAAAAAACACACAAAAAAAGTGCGATGCTCAAAATTGGGCATCGCACTTTGCGTTATTTATATCTCTGGGAGATTGTAGATTAGTTGTTTTCAGGACGAAGTTTGCGAACAGTAACTGCAGCTTGCCACATTTCGCTTTCGCGAAGAGCTTTGAGTTCTTCTTCGAGTTTTTCGCGATAGTCGGGTTGAGAGTTGCTGTCGATTGAAATTTGAGCTTCGTTACCTGATTTTACGCTATCGTAAAGTTGTTGAACAACAGGTTTGATTGCATCGTGGAATGGACCCATCCAGTCGAGAGCACCACGTTGAGCTGTAGTAGAGCAGTTTGCATACATCCAGTCCATACCATTCTTAGCGAAGAGAGGCATCAATGATTGAGTCAATTCTTCAACTGTTTCGTTGAATGCTTCAGATGGAGTGTGGCCGTTTTCACGTAGCACTTCATATTGAGCGAGCAACAAGCCTTGGATAGCACCCATCAATGAACCACGTTCACCAGTGAGATCAGAAGTTGCTTCACGTTCGATAGTGGTTTCGAAGAGGTAACCTGAACCGATACCGATACCAAGAGCAAGAGCTCGGTCAGTAGCACGACCGGTAACATCTTGTGAAACTGCGTATGAAGAGTTCAAGCCACGACCTTCGAGGAACATTGTACGCAATGATGTGCCTGAACCTTTAGGAGCAACGAGGATAACGTCAACATCAGCAGGAGGAACTACGCCTGTGCGGTCGCTCCAAGTGAGAGCAAAACCGTGAGAGAAGTAAAGAGCCTTGCCTGGTGTGAGGTATTGTTTGAGGGTAGGCCATACTGACATTACAGCAGCGTCAGAAAGAAGACACATAATAATAGTGCCTTTTTCGCACGCTTCTTCGATGCTGAAAAGTGTTTCGCCTGGTACCCAACCGTCAGCGATAGCTTTATCGAATGTTTTACCTTGACGTTGACCAACGATAACGTTGAAACCGTTATCACGAAGGTTCATACTTTGACCGGGACCTTGAACGCCATAACCGATCACAGCTATAGTTTCATCTTTAAGGATTTCACGAGCTTTTTCCAAGGGAAATTCTTCGCGGAGGATTACGTTTTCTTCAACTCCGCCAAAATTCATTTTTGCCATAATTGAATATTATTTAGTTTTATGATTTTGTTGCAAATTTACGGCTTTTATTGTAAATCTGCAACAAAATGTAATTAAATATTTAATTTTTGTGTCAATTTTTACTTGTGAATTCGATTTTTGCTCTACAATTTGCTGTTTCGTTAACCAAAATTTCGGTTTCGGCAATATTTTCAGTACATTTCGTAATAATGTGAGCTTTGTCGCCAAAATAAGTCTCACGTAGATATTGAATTTCGAAACGAGCGATGTTGTTGTTGTCAAAGTGTTCCAAGTCCCATTGATTGAGGAATGCGTCCATATATCTCACGCTATTCACATGCCGATTAAAGTCTATGTCGCTTACTTTGAATCTATGTTGAGCCGAGAGTGTTGCTTCTTCGGCATTAACCGGCATTAATCGACTTTGTTTTGCGATGGGGCAGGGTCGGTCGCTGATTGTTTCGGCAAGCCATGAAATGCTTGTGAGATCGCTCGGACGACGTGTTTCCATGTCGATAGCCACCCAAATTGAGCGTACATATCCTATTGTTTCGCCTTTGCCATCTTGGACTTCCATATTACGTTCTGAATAGAGGCGATTAAAGCCTTCAATCCAAGTGGTCAAACTATATTCTTCGTTCATTTTAGGATAACGAGTCATCTCAATAGAAAGACGGCTCAACACCCAACCAACATTTGATTTAATAAGGTCGGCGTAGCCCACGCCGAGAATGTTGGCATGTTCGGTTGCCACCTCAATTACACGTTGTGCAATGAGTGTAATAGGCATTTGTTGCTGAGCGTTACACTCTCCTGCAGTGAGGAAATATTTATGGGTGTATTCTTTAGGTGCGTCCATTCAATATTAATTTGTTATTTCGGCACGACGTTGAGCTTGCTCTTCGAGGAACATTGTTACATACTCTTCGGGCGATTTGGTAATTGCCACGCGTCCACTACGCACAAATTGGCGAATGTCGTAATGTTTTAACTCTTCAAACAAAGATTCTGTTTCGTCAGAATGTCCCGATTTTTCAATCACTGTATATTCTTTTGTGATTTCAAGTATGCGAGCATTGTGGCGACGAATAATCGTTTCGAGGTTGGTTTCGTTGAGGAGTTGTTCGGTTGGCACTTTGTAGAGTGCTATTTCTTGATAAACAATTTCATCATCGGTGTAAAGGAATGATTTAAGCACATCAATACGTTTTTCGATTTGCTTAACTACTTTTTCCATAGTAACACGATCACTCCATGTCGTAATGGTAAACTTGTGAATGCCTTCGATTGACGATGGACTCACCGATAGACTTTCGATATTAAGGCAACGGCGAGTGTATATGATTGAAATTTGGTTGAGCAACCCAACCTGATTTTCAGAAAATACGGTAACTGTAAATAATTGTTTTTCCATTGTTTACAATGTTTTAGTCAAGTTTGAATTTCTCAGTAGGGTTGAGCATAATGTCGTCAATAGCAGCTCCGGCAGGAATCATTGGGAAAATCATGTCGGTGGGGTCGATATTGACATTGAGCATATACGCACCTTTGTGGTTGAGCATGCGAGCGATTGCATCGTCGAGTTGTTCGCGAGTCTCTACATTTTCGGCAGCGATGCCATAAGCGTTAGCTATTGCCACAAAGTCGGGGTTAACCATTGGAGTTTGTGAGAAACGGCTGTTGAAGAATAATTCTTGCCATTGACGCACATTGCCAAGGAAGTTGTTGTTGAGAAGAATGATTTTTACGTCGGTACCATATTCCATAATAGTGCCGAGTTCTTGAATAGTCATTTGTAAGCCACCATCACCGGTGAAGAAGCACACTGTGCGTTCGGGTGCACCCATTTTGGCACCAATTGAAGCAGGAAGCCCAAAGCCCATTGTTCCAAGACCACCTGATGTGAGAATACTTTTAGGGTCGGTGTAACGGAAATAACGTGATGAGAACATTTGGTTTTGTCCCACATCAGTAACCAATACTGCACGGTCGCCGGTTGCTGTTGATACTTTATTAACCACTTCGCCCATTGTCATGGTTCCTTCAGTGCGATAAACTTCACGCTCGATAACCTTTTCACGTTCCACTTTGTCGCATTCATCAAATGTGCTAATCCATTCACTATGGTCGGCAGTATTGATGAGGGGTAATAGTTTTTCAAGTACCTCGCGAGCATCGCCATGAATAGTGGCATCGGTTTTGATGTTTTTGTCAAATTCCGATGAGTCGATGTCGATATGAATGATTTTTGCTTGCTTTGCATATTTTGAAGTATCGCCCGTTACACGGTCATCAAAACGCATACCAATTGCAATCAACACGTCGCAACGGTTGGTGTTGATATTCGGACCGATATTCCCGTGCATGCCAAGCATACCTTTATATAATCGGTGGTTGCTTGGTATTGTTGAAAGCCCAAGTAGTGTTGCTGCTACAGGTATATTAGCTTTTTCAGCAAGTGCGGCAAGCTCTTTTTCGGCTCCTGAAATCATTACTCCGTGTCCCGAAATTATCATTGGGCGTTGAGCTGCATTGATAATATCGGCGGCTTTTTTGAGGTCGTTTTCATTGATTTTGGGATAGGGGATATAACTACGAATGTAGTCGCATTTCTTGTGTTCCCATTCAAGCATTCCCACTTGAGCATCTTTAGCAATGTCAAGCACTACCGGTCCGGGACGACCTGAATTAGCAATATAGAAAGCACGAGCCACAGCCCAAGGTATATCTTCAGCACGACGCACTTGATAAGCCCATTTTGTAATAGGTTGAGTGATGCCTACCACATCGGTTTCTTGAAACGCATCGCTACCAAGGAATGATGATGCTACCTGCCCTGTGATAACCACAAGTGGTGTGCTATCCATTAAGGCATCGCTTAGTCCGGTAATGACATTGGTTGCTGCCGGTCCTGATGTTACGATAACAACACCCGGACGACCTGTTACGCGAGCATAACCTTGTGCGGCGTGTGTCGCACCTTGTTCGTGTCGCACTAATATATGTTTTAGTTTGTCGGTATAATCATATAATTTGTCATAAACCGGAATGATTGCACCACCGGGATAACCGAATACGAGGTCAACCCCCTCGGTGATCAATGACTTTATAAGTCCTTCGGCTCCTGTTATTTTTTCTGCCATATATTGTAATAGTTATGAATATTCAATTCTCAATTCTCAATTCTCAATTTCTCTTACTCCTCCTTTGTCGGCCGAAGTTACCATTGATGCGTAAGCACGCAATGCTTTTGAAATCACACGGTTGCGGTTGCGAGGGGTGAAAGCTTCTTTACCTCGTGCATCTTCCTCTTTACGGCGGTTAGCGAGTTCTTCATCGCTGATTTCTACGCTAATGGTGCGTTGAGGAATGTTGATGTCGATGATGTCGCCATCACGCACGAGCCCAATGTTGCCACCGGCTGCAGCTTCGGGAGAAATGTGTCCGATAGATAATCCTGATGTGCCACCTGAGAATCGACCATCGGTAATGAGTGCACATTCTTTTCCTAAGTGTTTACTTTTGATGTAGCTTGTGGGATAGAGCATTTCTTGCATGCCGGGACCTCCTTTAGGCCCTTCGTGGGTGATAACCACTACATCACCGGCTACCACTTTGTCGCGAAGGATACCATCAACGGCATCTTCTTGTGATTCAAATACTTTTGCTGGGCCACGGAAATGGAAAATGCTTTCGTCAACACCGGCAGTTTTTACAACACACCCATCATGTGCTATATTGCCACGCAATACAGCCAATCCGCCATCTTTTACGTATGCGTGTTCAAAGTCGCGAATGCACCCTTTTTCGCGGTCGGTGTCAAGAATTTCGTAGGTGCAGTTTTGCGAACCGAGAACGATGTTTTTCTTTTCTCCCGGAGCACTTTTCCACATGGCTTCGGCTTCGGCACCATAATTTTTGCCACCTATAGCATATTTTTCTATGGCATCGCCAAGGGTTAAACCATCAACACGTTTCACTGTGGTGTCGATAATGCCTTGGTCGGCAAGGATTTTCATGATTGAGATGATACCACCTGCACGGTTTACATCTTGAATGTGATATTTTGAATTTGGTGCTACTTTGCACAATACCGGAGTTTTGCGTGAAAGAGCATCAATATCGTCCATATTAAATTTGGCTTCAGCCTCGTGGGCAATTGCAAGAAGGTGAAGAACGGTGTTAGTAGAACCACCCATCGCAATATCGAGTGTCATGGCATTAAGCATTGCTTCACGAGTAGCAATGTTGCGAGGCAAAACACTTTCATCGTCATCGTAATAGTATGCAAATGTATTTTTAACGATTTGCTGAGCTGCTTTTTTGAATAGTTCGGTGCGATTGGCGTGTGTTGCCACGATAGTTCCGTTGCCGGGAAGTGCTAAACCTATCGCTTCGTTGAGCGAGTTCATTGAATTTGCGGTAAACATTCCCGAACAAGACCCACAAGTGGGACAGCCATATTGCTCAAGTTTAGTTACAGTTTCATCATCTACGCTTTCGTCGGCAGCATCAATCATAATGTCGATGAGGTCGAGAGGGCGGGAGCCAAGGCGACCGGCTTCCATTGGACCTCCCGATACAAAGATAGCAGGGATATTCAATCGCATAGCAGCCATGAGCATACCGGGTGTAACTTTGTCGCAGTTAGATATACACACCATAGCGTCGGCTTTGTGGGCATTAACCATATATTCAACCGAATCGGCGATAAGATCGCGAGAGGGAAGTGAATATAACATGCCGTCGTGTCCCATTGCAATGCCATCGTCAATGGCTATGGTGTTAAATTCGGCGGCAAAGCAGCCAAGTTTCTCTATTTCGGCTTTTACTATTTGACCTATTTCGTGGAGATGAGTGTGCCCCGGTACAAATTGAGTGAATGAGTTGACGACGGCAATAATTGGCTTGCCTATTTGTTCTTCTTTCATTCCATTGGCACGCCATAATGCACGTGCACCGGCCATTCTACGTCCTTGAGTGCTTTCAGCACTTCTAAGTGGTTTACTCATGATTAATTTCCTCCGTTTTTTAACTGCAAAGCCTCCCTTTTGCGTGTTGCATGGTGGGGAGGCATTGTGTTATATGTTATTATATATATTTAATGTGTAATATACACAATCAAATTTCCCTCCCATTGTTATAGGACGTTGACGACGACAACCACATGATGCAGGTGTGTCATATTAAAATTTGATTGTAAATATTGACGATTCATCTAACATTAAAAATGATTTGGTTGCAAAATTATGTTTTTTAATTGCAAAATGCAAATAAAAATAAGATAAAATAAGTATAACGGTGTCAAAAAGTAATTTTTAGAAGATTGCAAATGGGTGTTTCGGAATTGGAGGTATAGGAAATAAATTGTTAGAATAATGAATTAACGTAGCCGGGTTTAGCCACGCAGTGGTTTTGCCCGGAATTAATTTCAAGAGCAAATGCAACCCCCAAGGGGTTGATTAGTATGTAGCCGGGCATATCCCCTTTCGGGGGCTATACCCGGCTACATACTAATCAATCCTCACGGATTGCATTTGCCTATGAATCGTTATTCGGAGATTTTATTAGGTGCAGACCGAAATTTTGATAGGCGTAGCGTTGAGGGCACAGCCCAAAACCTACGGAAAAGGGGGGTATTTAACATTATTAAATGCGATGGAAAAGTTGTCGATGAAATCAAACTGATAACGATTTTTTGTTTTGAGTGCTATTGTGTCGTTATTTCTTTTGACATAGAACACATAATGTGATAAAAAACACACAAAAACGCCCAAATGTTAAATGTTAAAATCGAAAAAATAGACCCAATATTTGTTTATTATTAGACTTTTTAGTTATCTTTGCAACTTAATAGGTGTATTATATCGTAATATGCCAAGACTAAATAGTGAAAAAATAAAAAATAATAACAAAAATTTTATGTTTAATTAATTATTAATTTATGAAAAAGCTGTTTCTATTACTTTTGACAGTCCTTTCAATAAGCCTTTGCGTTTCAGCTCAGACTCGCACAGTGAAAGGTGTTGTCGTGTATGCCGGAGACCAAGAGCCACTTCCTGGTGCTACGATTCTTCCGGTTGGCGGTGGTAATGGTGTAGCAACCGACATCGATGGTAAATTTACTCTCGAAGTTCCCGCTAAAGTAACAAAATTAAACGTATCTTACGTTGGTATGGTTGAACAACAAGTTGCAATCACATCGGGTGAAATGCGTATCG
Source organism: uncultured Muribaculaceae bacterium (assembly GCA_904502025.1). GTDB lineage: Bacteria > Bacteroidota > Bacteroidia > Bacteroidales > Muribaculaceae > RGIG4079. The sequence goes on along the minus strand of CAJGDJ010000007.1, from coordinate 5,255 downwards.
AGATGACAAACTCTGAAAACAATCTCGATGAAGTGATGGTTGTTGCTTACGGTACTGCAAAAAAATCGACCTATACAGGTTCTGCTGCAGTAGTGAAAGCCGATGACATCAACAAAGTGCAAACATCAAATGCCGTGAATGCGTTGAATGGTAAAGTTTCGGGTGTGCAATTGAACAATGCTTCAGGTCAACCCGGCTCTAATTCGCCAACAATCCGCATTCGTGGTATCTCTTCAATCAACGCAGGTAATGCTCCATTATATATTGTTGATGGTGCTCCTTATGATGGCGACTTGAATAATATCTCTTCTCAAGACATCGAGTCAATGACTGTGTTGAAAGACGCTGCATCAAACGCTCTTTATGGTGCACGTGGTGCCAATGGTGTTATCGTGATTACTACCAAAAAAGGTAAACAAGGTGATGCTAAAGTAACTCTTGATGCTAAATGGGGTGCTAACACTCGTGCTACTCAAGATTACAATACAATCAAAGACCCTGCTCAATACTACGAAATGTATTATGGAGCTTTGAAAGGTTATTTCGTTAATACTCTTGGTATGGACGATGCTTCAGCTCATGCTCAAGTAAATAACGTAATGACCGGTAATGGTTCATACGGTCTTGGTTATAATGTTTACAATGTTCCCGAAGGTCAGTTTCTAATTGGTACAAATGGTAAACTCAACCCTAATGCAATTCTTGGTAACTATGTCGATTACAAAGATGGTCAACAATATTTGTTGATGCCCGACAATTGGTTGGACGAAGCTTATAATACAAGCCTCCGTCAAGAGTATAACCTCTCAATCAATGGTGGTACTGACCGTTCTTCATTCTATGCGTCATTAAGCTACCTTGATAATGAGGGTATCACTGCAAACTCTGACTTTGAGCGTTTTACAGGTCGTTTGAAAGCCGACTATCAAGTTAAAAACTGGTTGAAAGTTGGTGCTAACATGAGTTACACTCACTTCGATGCTAATTCACTTGGTGAAGATGGTGCGTCAAACTCTTCGGGTAATATCTTTGCTTATGCGACTCAAATGGCACCAATTTATCCTCTTTATATTCGTGATGGACATGGTAACATTATGACAGATGCCAATGGATTCACAATGTATGACTTTGGTACCGGTGATAATGCAGGTCAACAACGTATGTTCCTTTCAGGTGCTAACCCATACTCAGAAAACCAACTTAACACCGATAATTACGAAGGTAATGCGTTTACTGCTAATGGGTTCTTTGAAATTAAGTTCCTTAAAGATTTCAAATTTACATGGAATAGTGGTGTAACAGTTGACGAAACTCGCACAAATCAATTTACTAACCCATACTATGGTCAATATGCTTCTTCTAACGGTATGTCATATAAATATCATACTCGTTCGGTGGCTCAAAACCATCAACAATTATTGGCATGGGGTCGTCAATTTGGTAAAAACTATGTTGATGTGATGATTGGTCACGAATACTATCTACGTGATTACTACTACTTGTATGCTTCTAAAACCAATTTCTTAGATCCTAACAACCAAGAATTGGCAGGTGGTATCAGTGAAAACGGTTCGAGCTCATATACTACAAAATATAACACTGAAGGTTTCTTCGGACGTGCTCAATATGATTATGATGGTAAATATTTTGCTTCTGCATCTTATCGTCGTGATGCTTCTTCTCGTTTCCACCCCGATAATCGTTGGGGTAACTTCTGGTCGGCAGGTGCTGCTTGGAATATCGCTCGTGAAGAGTTTATGAATGCTGAATGGCTCGACCTATTGAAACTTAAAGCATCATATGGTGAACAAGGTAACGATAATATCGGTAACTACCTTTACACTAATACGTTCGATATTGTAAATTCAAATGGTAACCCTGCTGCAGTTCCTGCAATGATGGGTAACAAAGATATCACTTGGGAAACACAAGGCAACTTCAATACAGGTATCGACTTTGGTATGTGGAACGGACGTTTCAGTGGTACTGTTGAATACTTCTATCGCAAAACTACCGATATGTTGTTCTCATTCCCATTGCCACCATCATTTGGTTATACTTCTTACTATGCTAACGTGGGTGATATGCGTAATAGTGGTGTGGAACTCGAACTTCAAGGTTCTCCTATCGTAACTCGTGATTTCACTTGGACTCTTCGTGCTAACTTGACTCACTACAAAAATAAAATCACATATCTTCCCGAAGAACGTCGCACAATGGTGGTTGATGGTGTAGGCGGTTATTCAAGTGGTAGCTATTTCTATGGTGAAGGATTACCTCTATACACTTTATATATGAAACAATATGCCGGAGTTAATGAAAACGGTGAATCTTTATGGTATAAAGTCACTGAAACTCCACGAGTAGATAGCAACGGTAATAAGGTGTATGATAAATATGGAAACCTAATAATGGATCGTGTAACTGAAACAACCACTGAATATGCTGATGCGACATATCATTTATGTGGAACTGCACTTCCTGATGTTTATGGTGGTTTTGGAACTACATTAACATATAAAGGATTCGACCTATCGGTTGACTTCGGTTATCAAATCGGTGGACAAGTTTATGATAGCGACTATGCTACATTCATGAATTCTCCTACAGCAAGCAGCAAAGGTGTCAATTTCCATGCAGACTTGTTGAATGCTTGGTCAACATCTAACAAAGGTTCTGATATTCCTCGTTTGCAATTTGGAGATCAATATTCAGCAGGTGCATCTGATCGCTTCTTGACCGATGCTTCTTACCTCAGCTTAAACAACATTAACTTTGGTTATACATTGCCAAATTCTTGGACTCGCAAGATTCGCATGGAAAAAGTTCGTGTATATTTCTCAGCTGATAATGTTTGGGTATGGTCACAACGTCAAGGTCTTGACCCACGTCAATCTATTACCGGTGATGCATCAAGTAGCTATTATGCTCCTATTCGTACACTATCAGGAGGCTTGACTGTAACATTCTAAACTTAATGTAGTAGAAAATTAAAATGCATAATATGAAAACTAAAATATCAACATTATTTGTGGGGATGGGTGTGGCCGCAGCATCATTGATGACTACCGGTTGTATCGAAGAAACATTCCCTACCAATGGAGCTACAGAAGATCAGCTTGGAGCTTCATCAAAAGCTACTGAGGCTTTGGTGTGGGCGATGCCTGCTTATCTTAATACCCCCCTTTCTCTCGCAGATAACCACTATGAGTGGGGTTATGGTGCAATGATGCACATTCGCGACGTAATGACTACCGACTTTGCTGTTGTAGCTTCGGGTTATGACTGGTTTGCGAACTGGGCTCTCAACCAAAATATAGGTAGCACTACAGGTCGTGCTCAATATATTTGGAACTTCTATTGGAAAAGTATACAAACTGCCAATAACTTGATTGCAGCAATCAATGAAGAAACAGCGACTGAAGCTCAATTGGGTATGCTTGGCAATGGACTTGCGTTCCGTGCAATGTATAACCTCGATATGGCTCAAATGTTTGAGTTCTTGCCAAGTGATGTGTACCCAGCAGGAACAAAAAACCCATCGGGCAATGATGTAACAAATCTCACTGTGCCTATTATTAAAGATGGTATGACTGAAGCTGAGGCTCGCAACAACCCTCGTGTCACACGTGAAAAAATGGCTGAATTTATTCTTGGCGACTTGAATAAAGCTGAACAATACATTTCGATGTCTCCCTTTAAGGGAAATAAGGCTCTTCCCGACCTCGCTTGTGTGTATGGTCTTAAAGCTCGCCTCTATATGTGGCTTGCAGGTGAAGGTACAAGCGAAAATACTACTGAATATTTAACCAAGGCTAAAGAGAACGCTCGATTGGCAATCAATCTTGGTGGTGCTCCAATGTCAAAAGAAGATTGTCTTAGCACAACTGCCGGTTTCAACACACTCTCTTGCTGGATGTGGGGCTCTCAATTGGTTGCTGAAGATGATGCTGTGAAAACAGGTATCATCAACTGGACTTCTTGGATGTCAAATGAAACAGACTTCGGTTATGCTTCTGCCGGTGCATTCAATATGATTGACGCTTCAATGTATAATCGCATTGCCGATACCGACTTCCGTAAGCTTATGTGGAAAGCTCCTGCTGATGGTGCTCTCGCAGGAAAAGAATCTTGGTTGAAAGCTGCCTATGCAGAAGCAACACCCGAATATGGCTCATTGAAATTCCGTCCTGCAAACGGTGCTTACCAAACACCTAATGAAGGAGCCGTTTCGGCTTATCCTTTAATGCGTGTTGAAGAAATGTATTTCATCGAAGCTGAAGCTGCTGCTCGTCTTGGTGAAGGAGCTGATCTTCTCACTGCATTCATGACGACTTATCGTGATTCTAAATATGTATGCCGTGCTACAACTAACGAAGAACTTATTGACGAAATTGTATTCCAAAAACGTGTTGAACTTTGGGGTGAAGGTCATGTATTCTTTGATTACAAACGTCTTAATATGTCGGTTGTTCGTGGTTATGCGGGCACTAATCACCAAGATGAGTCTCGTTTCATTACTCAAGGACGTCCAGCATGGATGACTATCTGTATAGTAATTACTGAACAGAATAACAACTCGGCTCTTGTAGGATATGAAAATCCTGATCCAAGTGGTAAATACACACCTTGGGTAGGTCAATAATATTTGAGTAAATTACTTAAATTGTAAAAAGAGAAAATTATGAAAAAAATTAATTTTATATTAGGAGCGTTGGTTTGCATGTTTGCATTCTCAGCGTGTACCGAAGAGGTAGAATATACACCTGCTACTCCTGATAAAGGTGTGTATTTCCCAAGCACATTGCCTGCTCAAGTTAATTTGAATAAAGAAGATTCGGTTTTCAATGTGCAAATTGTACGTACTGATTCAGATGGTGAACAAACAATTGCTTTGATTGCTGAAACTTCTGATACTACCGGAATCTTCACATTCCCTGAGACAGTAACATTTGCTGATGGTGCTAAAGATGCAATCATTACAATTACTTACGATGCAGAAAAACTTGGTTACAACTTTATAGATATCACTCTTTCTGTTGATCCTGCGATTGCTTCTGCTTATGGTGGTAATGCTTATGTATTCTCTGCTGGTATTCCTGAACCATGGAAATCTCTTGGTAACGCAACATTTAATGATGCATTCTTCTTCTATGATACTTACCAAGTAGAAGTTCAACAAAATGAACTTAATCCAGCTCAATTCCGTCTTGTAAAACCATTCCACGAAGCTTTAGAAGTTGATGATGATGGAT
>CAJGDJ010000006.1 GCA_904502025.1 uncultured Muribaculaceae bacterium | reverse complement strand
ACCAACGACTACCGCGTAATCGAAGTGAACGCTCGCTTGAGCCGTTCTTCTGCATTGGCTTCTAAGGCTACCGGTTATCCTTTGGCATTCGTTGCAGCTAAGATTGCCCTCGGTTACACACTCGACCAAATCGGCGAAATGGGTACACCTAACTCGGCTTATGTAGCTCCGTCGGTTGATTATATGATTGTGAAAATCCCACGTTGGGACTTGACTAAGTTTGCTAACGTTGACCGTGAAATCGGTTCTTCGATGAAATCGGTGGGTGAAATTATGTCAATTGGTAAATCATTCGAGGAAATTATTCAAAAAGGTCTTCGCATGATTGGTCAAGGTATGCACGGTTTCGTAGGTAACCGTGATATTGCATTTGACGATCTCGACCACGCGTTATCTCATCCAACCGACCTCCGTATTTTTGCAATTGCCCAAGCCCTTGAACAAGGCTATACTGTAGAACGTATTGAAGAGTTGACAAAAATCGACCCTTGGTTCTTGTCTCGTCTTAAAAATATAGTTGATTACGCTAAAGTTCTTAGCGAATATAATAAAATTGAAGAACTTCCGGCTGAAGTGCTTGCTGAGGCAAAACGTCTTGGATTTAGTGACTTCCAAATTGCTCGTTATGTAGAAAATCCAACTTCTACCTATGAAGCCGATATGTTGCGTGTGCGTGAACATCGTAAAGCTAACAATGTAACACCTAAAGTGTGTCGCATCAACACTGTTGCATCAGAATATCCGGAGTTGACAAACTACTTATATGTAACATATGGTGCCGATGCTCACCAAATTCCTTACGATTACAACTCAGGCAAAAATATCGTAGTGCTCGGCTCGGGTGCTTATCGCATCGGTAGCTCGGTAGAGTTTGACTGGTGTTCGGTTAACGCTGTAAACACTTGTCGCAAACTCGGTTATAAATCAATCATGATTAACTATAACCCCGAAACCGTATCGACCGACTACGACATGTGTGACCGTCTCTACTTCGACGAATTGAGCTTCGAACGAGTGCTCGATGTTATCGATCTCGAAACACCACGCGGCGTTATCGTATCGGTAGGTGGTCAAATTCCTAACAACCTTGCGATGAAACTCTATCGTCGCCATGTGCCAGTACTTGGTACTTCACCTATTTGCATCGACCGTGCCGAAAATCGTCACAAATTCTCTGCAATGCTCGATAGCCTCGGCATCGACCAACCACGTTGGAAAGAGTTGACAAGCTTTGATGATATCGATAAATTCGTAGCTGAAGTAGGATTCCCAGTATTGATTCGTCCAAGTTATGTGCTTTCGGGTGCTGCAATGAATGTTTGCTACGACCACGAATCAATGTATGAATTCCTCGGCGCAGCTGCTAAGGTGTCAAAAGAATTCCCAGTTGTGGTTTCTGAATTCTTGCAAAATGCAAAAGAAATTGAATTTGACGCAGTTGCTCGTAATGGAGAAGTCATCGAATATGCAATCTCTGAGCACGTAGAGTTTGCAGGTGTTCACTCTGGTGATGCTACACTCGTGTTCCCTGCTCAAAAAATATATATGGAAACTGCTCGTCGCATCAAACGCATCAGTAAGACTATTGCGAAAGAACTTAATATTTCAGGTCCTTTCAATATTCAATATCTTGCTAAGAATAATGATGTGAAAGTAATCGAATGTAACTTGCGTGCATCTCGTAGTTTCCCATTCGTTTCAAAAATCCTCAAACGCAACTTCATTGATACTGCAACTCGTATCATGCTCAATGAGCCAGTAGAAAAAGCTGATACATCAACATTCGACATAGACTATATCGGCATCAAAGCATCACAATTCTCATTTGCTCGTCTCCACAAGGCTGACCCGGTTCTTGGTGTAGATATGGCTTCAACAGGTGAGGTTGGTTGCTTGGGTTCTGACTTTGATGAAGCATTGTTGAATGCAATGATTTCAGTAGGACACCACGTGCCTGATAAGAGCAAAGGTGTACTCGTATCATCAGGTGATGTGCGCGGTAAAGTTGATATGCTCGACTGTTGTCAAATGCTTGCTGAAGCAGGATATAAACTTTATGCAACTGAAGGTACTGCTAAATTCCTCAAAGAAAATGATGTAAATGCCGTTACAGTAGGTTGGCCTGATGAAGAGGGCGAAAATATCCTCGACCTCATCGCTAACCATGGTATCGACTTGGTAATTAATATTCCAAAGAACCACAGCAAACGTGAGTTGACTAATGGTTATCGCATCCGCCGTTCGGCAATCGACCACAACATTCCATTGTTGACCAACGCTCGCCTCGCAGCTGCATATATCCGTGCATTTATCAACAAACCTGTTGACGACATCAACATCGCAGCTTGGAGCGAATATTAATTGAATAATAGATAATTCAATATAAATCCCACTCTTGTACAAGGGTGGGATTGTTTTTTTATTGATTGGAATGAGTTATAGATGAAAATAAAGGCAAGGTCGATACAATAATGGCTCATCATTATCTTCGTTAGAAATAACTTCGAAGAATTTCCTGAATAACATGATTTCGACACTGCTAAGCTATTCTTATACTCTTTATACATTTTTGAAAATAAAAATCAAATAAAGATTATTGGTTCTGATTTTTTTGTAACTTTGCGAAAATAACTTAATCAGATATGGAAAGAAAAATCAATCTGTTGCTAATTTCTATAGCGATATTATTTTCGTCATGTTCAACTTTTCGTGCTATAAAAAACGGGAATCCTGCTATTGACGACTACATCGTTTTTCCACAAGATACTATATACAATTCATCTAATGTTTTTACCTTTGAAGAACTCCCTATAGGTGGACGAAAACTCGATACACTTAATGTTGATGTATATTTTTCCAAGAGTGATACTTTCAAAAAAATGACTCTTAATGAAGTAGTAGAATATACAACAAAACCTGCAGCTGCTATCATTATTAAGAACGATACAATCATCTATGAACATTATAGTGGTGGACTAAATAAGGACAGTCAAACAACCGTATTTTCTGTTACTAAAACCATTACAAGCATATTGTGTGGTGTCGCTTTAAAAGACGGATATATTGAAAGTGTAAAAGACCCTGTAACAAAATATATCCCTGAGTTAAAGAAAAAAGATAAGATGTTTCAGCAACTTACTATTGAGCATTTGCTTGATATGAGTGCAGGATTAAAATTTGAGGAATCATATAGTTTTAATCCATTCTCAAAGATTGCTCAGCTATATTATGGAAACAATTCATTAGATGTTATATCAGGAATGAAATTTATAAACGTTCCGGGAGAAAGATATCACTACGACTCTATGACTACTGCAATATTGGGCATTGTTATTGAGAGAGCAACTGGTGTTCCGTATGCTAAATATCTTTCAGAAAAATTGTGGCAACCATTAGGTATGGAGCAGTCAGCGACTATTAGTCTTGATAGCCAAAAGCACCATAACGCAAAAAGTTATGCCGGACTTACAACAAATGTTAGGGATTTGGCAAAAATCGGTAAGCTCTACATAGATAAAGGAAATTGGGACGGCGTACAAATTGTTGATAGCACTTATGTAGAGCGTTCACATAGTAAAAATTTTGTCGGAGTAAACCACGGCACATATTCATATAGTTGGTATTGGGGTACTTATGACCACAAGAAGTTTGATGATGTAGATAGTATGTACAACTATTATAAATCTGTTCCGAATGTGGAGGCTTGTGCTGCGAATAGAAGTAGAAACACTGGAAAATATAAGGCAGTTCTTCATAGAGGTAGTTTTTGGGCGTATGGTCTATATGGACAAGTGCTTTATGTAAATCCAGAGAAAAATATTATTGCAGTATATTTGGGTGCAGACCGTATAGAAGATTTTTATAATATTTTTGACAGACTATTAGAGCAATTGTAATTCTGTCTTTTAGACGATGACAAAATAGAAGTAGTTTTGTGAATAAAATCACAAAGCTACTTTTTTTATGAATTACTCTAATCTTAATTTTAATTATTAGTGTCCGATAAAACTTTTACAAGAGCAAATGCAACCCATAGGGTTTATTAGTATGTAGCCGGGTTTATCCACGTAGTGGATAAGCCCGGTAATGTATTAGCAAGAATTAGTTTCTGGAAGAAACATTAATGGTGTCAAATAATGAATCTTCCAGATTCAAAATCAACTCAACATCTTTCCGGGCATTGCCTCTTTGAGTCAATACCCGGCTACGCAAAAAGCATTACCTTCGGCAATGCCATCAACTTCAACTCTATGTAGGCTCGTAAATTGAAAAAAGAATCCTTATCGAACAAATTCAGTAATTGAGACAACTTTTTATATCCGTCATTAACTTTATCGGACACCAATATAAAATAGAGACAAGATTGACATAAAGAAATGTTTCTCATCATCTTTTTCAGTAGTAACACCTCCGGAGAATTTCCCGAATGGCATAACTCCGACACAGCAAAGCGATTCTCTCCACACATTTTTGAAAACAAAAAATCTAATAAAGGCTATTGGTTCTGAAATACATTACGCAAAAAAGTTTATAGGAAGCATTCTTTTTCTATATCTTTTGCTATCTTTGCAAATAGAGATGAAAATAGTCAGATATACACCGATATTTAAGTCGCAGTGGGACGAATTTGTTAATGGGTCAAAAAATGGCACGTTTCTGCATTTTCGCGACTATATGGATTATCATAGCAATCGCTTTGATGATTTTTCGTTGATGTGTATTAATGACAAAAATAATCTAATTGCAGTTCTTCCGGCAAACAAATGTGGCGATACGGTATATTCGCATCAAGGTTTGACCTATGGTGGTTGGATTACTTCAATTAAGGGCGTTACAGCTACAACGATGCTTGAAATATGGACACTCATGAATTCTTTTTTGAAAGAGAACAAAATAAAAAGATTCATATATAAGCCTGCCCCTCACATATATCATCGTTATCCGGCTGAAGAAGATTTATATGCAATTTTCCGTAATGGAGGACAGATTTTATCGACATTAATATCAACTACGCTCCCTCTCGATGATACTCGACTACATTTCAATGAAAATGCTCGTCGTGGCATGAAAAATGCAATAAATAATGAGGTAGAGGTTAAACAGTCATGTTGTTTTGAACAATTTTGGAGCGTATTGGAACTGATGCTGAAAGAACAGTATAATACATTGCCTGTTCATTCGCTTGAAGAAATAGAGTTGTTACATAGCCGTTTCCCTAAAAATATAAAATTATACATCGCCACTCATAATGACAATGTAGTGGCTGGGACTGTGATATTTTTTACTGAAACGGTTGCTCATGCTCAATATATAGCGGCATCACCATCGGGCAAAGCATTAAAAGCTCTACCTTTGGTTTTTGATTACATTATCAATAATGAATGTGGTAATTGCAGATACTTCGACTTTGGCACATCAAACGAAAATGGGGGAATGTTTCTCAACGAGGGACTGATTACCCAAAAATGTGGTATGGGTGGCAGAGGAATCGCCTATAACACTTTTGAACTGAGCGACATATAACATATTAATATGTCTCAATAAATTATTTGAGATTTTATCATCAAGAATTTGATTATTAAGTAGAATCTCCTAAAAATCAATTGATTTGAAGTGGGAACGCATATACTTCTTAGTATAGTGTTGGAAGTGCCACCATTCACAACGATAAGTGTCGAATCCGGCTTTTTTCATCACTTTGCGTAGAATCTGACGATTATTGTATGCTTCCTGACTTAATTTACCTATTTTGAGGTTGTATTGCTCGTTGTTTATGTGTGATATGGTAGAGAACTCATCAAATCCGGCTCCCATGTCGATAGGTTGTCCGTTATGTAGTATTGTAACGTCAACAGCACAGCCATAGTTGTGATAACCTCCACCTTTTGCCGGTTTTGCTACATATTTGCTAAATTTAGTGCCTTGAACTTTTTCATACATCATTCGTTGAGCACTTAGCGGACGAGCTGCGTCGTATATCACGAGTGTATATTCGGGATTGATATCTTTAAGATATTTTTGTGCATTAACAACCATTTTTGCAATTTCGGGGCGGAGATAGGCTTTATATAGATCGCCATACATGTTAATGCCCATAAAATTATCGGTAGAGGAGTATTTTAGGTCAACTTGTATTGTGGAGTCGAGCGATTGCACATCGACAAATCCCATTTTAGTAAATTCGGAATCGTAATCTACTGCCATTAAGCTAAGATGACCAACTAAAAGCGAGAATATGTATAATATATATTTCATGGTAATAATACATTTTGAATTATAATTACAAAGGTAGTTTTTTAATTTTAATGCACAAAAAAGAAATGGTGATAGATCAAATAGGACCTATCACCATTAATTATATTAGAGTAAATTTCTAACTATAGAACTACTTTAGAAATTTTGTTGCCTTGTTTTTTGATGAAGATACCTTTTGATGGATTAATAACTTTAATGCCTTGTAGGTTGTAATATTCAATAGGTGCATATTCATCTTCGATTATTTCAGGTTCAATGCCGGTAGTAGTGAGAGTGAATGTGTATTGTGCGGCAAGTTGACCAGGCACATATTGATATATTTTGGCAGTATATGTATCAATAACTTCGGCAGAGAAGCAGTTGGCATTAGGCGAAACTGCTGCTGAAGCTAATTGTGCATTGTAAGTTGCCACAATTTTGTTATTTGTAATATCTACAATTTGGAATCCGTCAAGATATGCCGTACCTATTGGTTGTACATTGAATAATGTGCCATTAAGTGTAAAGAATGTGCCACCTTGAGTTGTGGTGATGCCATTATCGGGGTATGCTACAAAACTTGTACCATCGTTGTGGTAGAAGTGTTTGTTGCCACGAACACGAACTGCAAAGTTATCGCCGAAGTTGTCTTCCAAAGGCATTGCAAATGATTGACCATCGGCAGTGATGCCAACAGGGATTCCTCGTTGAGCTTTTTGTTCGCCATATTGGATATAGATTTTAGCAACTGATGTATTTTCTTTTGGGAACATAAACATAATGCCACCTTCGCCGTTTAAGATGTTGCCAACGATTTTGCCAAGATATTGCATTTGGTTGGCTGTAACACCATCGGGCATAGTAAGGGTCAAATCTTGAAATGCAGATTCTCCTGCAGGAAGAACTTTAAGGGCGGTGCAGCCGGCTGTAAACATAGAAGTAGAAACAATGATATTTCCTGCATCATCGCTTGTGATAGCTGTACCTGCGGCAGAGGGGATTCCGGTGTTGGTTAATCCGTTAGCGTCCCAATAATATAATAATGAGTTTGCGTGGTCGTTGATGTATATCTTGCCACCAAAACCGGTAGCCCAACGAGTATTTGTGTTGGCTGTAAGGTGACCTGTGGTGTGAGCCCAATTTTGAGTAAGAGTATAGCCGGTTACAACTTCTGGCTCTTCTGGTTTTGGTTCTTCAGGAGTTTTTGTGTTTGAACCAGAAAGAGCCACAGAAATTGAAGTTGCTCTTTTTGTTGAGATTGTAATATTTGCTGTATGACTTCCTTCAGCAGAAGGTGCGTATGTTACAGTGATAGTACCGGTTGCTGCATCTTTACTGATTGATGTTGATGAAATGCTGAATTGGTTAGCATTCGTTCCTGAGAGAGTAAGTGAAATTGCATCACGCAAATCCTTACCTGTAACTGTGAATGTTTTTGTTACAGATTTATTATCATTAGTGGTCATCGAAAGTGAACTTGTACTTGTTGACAAAATTGGAGTAGGGAGTTTTACAACAAACAAGCCATCGGCCACCGAACGAATTCCTCCACCATTATTAGTGCTTGCATCGTTGACAAGACCGCTACCGGTAATCCAAAATTGTGAAGAACCGCCGCCATCAAAGTTCATCGCATCATTACAGCCAAGGTTTTTCATGATGTCGCCAAGAACTTTACCATTACAACCTGTTGACCAGCCACTACTACGACCATCGACAACACACATAATTAATTTTGTTTTGTCGGCATTGTAACCAACTGCAGTGCGAGGTTCGTTGCCTGATATATTGCCGAGAGAATTAGCATATGAAGAAATGCGGGTACCATTGTCAAGAACCATAAGTGATCCACCTAATGCTTGAGATGCCACAGGGGTTGTTATGTTTCCTGAGTTATCTTTGAGATTGGTATTCATATATACTGTTACTTCGCTCCCAACAGTCAAACCACTGACAAATTTGCCGTTTTGAGTCCCTTTGCCAAACATAACGATACCGTTTGAAGGGATTGTTACATTTCCTGATGATGGAGTGCTTGCAACTTTATATTTAAGATATTTACCAGGAGTGAGTTTTGAACCATTTATAGGAGTGAGTTGTACGGCATATCCACCCATACCTGATGTGCCAGAAGTTGAGCTGTTAGATTCTGGGGTGTAGAAAATAATCTGGTCACTTACTCCTGCATTTGTTGCAGATGTTGAGGTTGTATTTATTGCAGCGAAATCGGTCCAAGCTTCACCATTTGAAGCACTACACCAACAAGTGATTTTATTGAGATAACCGATAGTGGGAACGGTGTTCTCATCAAAAGAAATAGCATAATAACCATCACCACTAAAACCTTTGCGTGCACTACCGCTTACAACTGTTAAGCCACCATTTGAATCATCTGTGAAGAATCCACCGTTTGTTCCCACGATAGGAGTGGCATCGGTGATGCGTCCTGCCATTGTTGCGACAGTCGCCACATTTGTGAGTTTGCTACCACCAGGCATAGCACGAACAGCGATGTCTTCGTTTGTCAAATCTGTAACTGTGTAGAAAATTCGCATGTGGTGAGAACTGGTGTAAACATGAGCAGTTGAGTAAGTAACACCTGTGCTTAATGTTTTAGTCGATGTGACATCAACGGTATAGCTTGTTCCGTTGAGCGTCCATGTTGTAGCCATTGCACTTAATTGCATAGCAATAGCTACTAAACCTAATACAATCTTTTTCATTAATATAATTTAGTTAAATTTGTGATATCCAAAATTTAAGAGTGCAAAGATAGTGATTTTTTTGCAGATATGGCAATGAATTAACATATAACTATAGAAACAAAACAGGCTCGACATATTGCCGAGCCTGCGATAATATTAAAGACTTTTAATTTAGAAAATCACTTTAGAAACTTTGTTGCCTTGCTTTTTGATGAAGACGCCATTTGTTGGGTTGGCAACTTTGATACCTTGCAAGTTGTAGTATTCAACCGGTGCTTCATTTTGTGTTATGATTTCTACACCAGATGTGTCTTTGGTTTCAACGATTTGAGCTGATGGTGCATAAGTCGTTGTTTTGCGAGCAGGGTTTTTCATTGTGAACGCCATCAAACCATATTGACGAGAGAAGAGAATCAAGTTGTCGGCTGGGTCAAACATGATTTGTTCAACACCTGCGTAGTTGGTTTGTCCATGACCAACATTGATTTCGTAGCTGAATTTGAGCGATGGAGTGTCGCCATTCCATGTTACATCATAGATGTTGATGTTTCCATAGTTATCGTTAGCAACAGCAAGTTTAGTCATATCTTTGTTGATAGCGATACCACTTTCTGGAGCTTCAGTCATGTAGTTTGCACCACCGAGTGAGTAAGCATTGAACTTGAGGTTGCCACTATAATCCATGAATAGGAATGTAGGTTTGCTTTCATCGGTGTGGTTAGTACCCATATAGTTTTGACAAATCCATACACCTTTTTCACAAGCAGCTACTTCTACGTTAGAGCTTGCAAGATAGCCAGAGATGCCATCGAATACATAAGTAGGAGCTTGATTCCAAGTGTCGGCAGTGCCTAATTTGTAACGAATCAATTTTTTACCAGTGCTGTAGTCTTCGCAGAATGTGTACATATAGCGTTCACTACCTGTACCCCAAAACTCAACGCAAGTGCTACTACCACCCACTACTGCACTGCCATTAGTCCATTGACCGCTTGAAGCACGTGTGCCTTGGAAGATTTGGTTGATGTTGCCATTTGCAGGGTTGTAAACATAGATACCTGCATTTTCATCGCTCCAGTCGCTTAGGTAAAGTTTGCCTGAATTAGCTTTGATGCGATAAGGAGAAGAACTTGTGCTTGCACTGAATTTGTCTTTAAGGATTATATCTCCATTCTTTGTAAGGTCGGGGAGGTATGCTTGCACACCTTCTGCATAACCTACTGATGAGTAAATATGACCAAAGTATGGACTTTCTCTATCGAGGTCGATTGTAGCACCACCACGACGGTTTTTGTCGGTTACACCACCTTGGTTGTAGAAAGCTTCTGCTTTAGAGCTTTCGTCGTTGTAGAGACGCACACCCCAAGTGTATTTACCCTCTGGGAGTTCGTTCTTTTCCATTAAGAGGCTAACGTCCCCCTTATCTAATGCAGATTCGATGAAGCCAATGTTTATCACTGATTCTTCGCCGGTTTTGATGTTGGTAAACACGAGGTCGGCATCTTTAACTGCTTCAGTGATTTTGTATTTGATGCTATATTGGTCGGCATCATTTACCGATAAATCAAAGTCGTAAGCAAATGAACCACGCACAGCATCAGGAGTTGTTGGCTCGGGCTCTGGAGTAGTGCCACTTCCAGAGATTGCTTGTGAAGCAGGAGCGTTAGTCACTGTGTTACGAGCAGGATTTTTCATCGTGAATGCCATGAGACCTTGTTGACGAGAGTAGATGAGCATGTTGTCGGCAGGGTCAAATGCGATTTGCTCAATGTCGGTAGTGCTTGGCACTTCTACGGCATATTGGTAAAAGAGTGAAGGTGTGTCGCCACTCCATGTCACTTTATATACGCTTACATTGCCACCTGAGTTACCTACTGCAAGGCAAGTCATGTCTTTGCTGAGAGCGATACCACTTTCGGGTGATTGAGTAATTGCTTCGTTACCACCGAGGTTGTAAGAAGAGAGTTTCATGTTGCCGTTGTGGTCCATAAACATGAATGCAGGAGCAGCTTGTGTAGAGTTGGTTCCACGAAGGTTTTGACACAACCACACACCTTTTTCGCAAGTAACCATTTCTACGTTGTTGTGGCCAAGGGAACCTGTGATTCCGCTAAAAATATCAGATGGTGCTTTGCTCCATGTGTCGCTGTTGCCTAAGTGATAGCGAACGAGCATTTTGCCACTTGAGTAGTCTTCGCAGAAAGCATACATGCGACGTTCAGAGCCTGCGTTGTAGAATGCGATACCTGTAGTACTACCACCTACAACTGCACCACCGTTAGTCCATTGACCACTTGAAGCACGTGAACCTTGGAACATTTGTGAGAGTGAACCATTGTCGGGGTTGTAAACATATACACCTGAGTTTTCGTCACTCCAGTCGCTGATATAAGCCTTTGATTGGCTCACTTTAATACGGTAGGGTGAAGAGCTTGTTGAACCGCTGAACTTGTCGGCGTGGAGAATGCCACCATTTTTAGAGAGGTCGGGGTTGTAGCGTTGGAGACCACCTGCATAACCGCAAGTAGTGTAAACGTGGCCGAAGTATTTACTTTCAGTGTCGAGGTCGATAGCTACACCACCACGACGGTCGTTGTTGGTTGTACCACCTTGGTTGTAGTAGGTCATCGCAGCAGTACTTGCTTCGTTAGCGATTGATACAGCCCAAGTGTATTCGCCTTCGCCAATTTTGCTTGCACTAATAGTAACTGAGTTGTCACCTTTTTTTACTGCGCCTGCATCGTGGCTTGAAGTTGCACCGGTTGATTTGTTGGTGAGTACGATAGTTGCTTTAGGAGCAGTTGCGGTGGCTTTGAATGAGAATTTATAGTCGTCGCCACTTTTTGAGAGAGAGTGAGAATAAGCATAAGCACCTTGCACAGGAACAGAGTTGATCCCTTCGCTTGAAATAGATGCAGTAGGATATGTGATTTTGTTTGCTTCAACAGATACGCTCATTGTACTTGTAGCATAGTCGGGGTGAGAGCATTCGATTGTATATGTGCCTGGAGCTACTTTGTCAAATACGAATGCACCATTATAGAAACCATCGGTTACAACAGTTTGTACTATTTGTCCATCTTTCTTAAGTTTAACAGTTGCCCCATTGATAGGCATATATTTATCGAGAGTACCTGTGTTGGGGGTATAGTAGGTATGAGTGAATGTTTTTGTAGCATGGCGAAGAATACCATATATCATACCGTATGAGTCTTTTTTGCCCAAAGAGAACCAATCGTTAATACCTTTGGCATAGCCTATACCTTCGATGCGAGCTACCGCGGGATTCATGATTTTGTGGCGTGCAGGTTGATAAGTGTGGAAGAACCCTTCCGACATATATCCCGGTACGTTGAGCGAAGCAAGGACCTCGTAGCCACTTGAACCTGCGAGAAGGTGGGGAGAACTTGCATAGTTTGTCCACATGAGGTGTGGGTTTTCAAGAAGATACCATCCTGCGGCCATAGTACTATTATAAGAAGCCGACATACGGTCGTTATAATAGAGTGCCATATAGTTGGTGTTAGTACCATCAACATATGCGTTAGAGTGGATTGAGATGAAGTAGTCGAAGTCGTTATAGTTGGCTTCGGCTGCTACCTCGGTGAGGTTACGGTTGTAGAGCTCTTCAGTGTCATCGCCATACCAAGGGGTATTTTTTACGCGAGAGAATACGATATTGTTTTTGAAACTACGAGCTGCACCTATTTGGTGATGTGCACCTGATTGGTTGAGTGAGTGGTCGAAAGGAACACCCCATTCGATTAGTTTTTCCATAAGACCAAACGCTTTCCAAAGGTTGGTGTTTGATTCGTGGAAACCGGTGGTATCTTTCAATGCTTTGTTAACCAATGGAAGGTTACGTGTCATCCAACAGCCGTGACCTGGATTGACATATACGCGAATATCGTTAATTGTTACAGCCATCATAGTGGTCCACGCTATGATAGTCATCAATGTAAGTGAAAGAAATCTTTTCTTCATAATGTGGTAAATTTATGATGGTTATTTAGAAACATTTAATAAGAATAGCTCGCCTTCGGGAGTTACAAACGAAATTTTGCCGTTACCGGTAGAAGGATACATCGCTTTTACGCTTGTAGTAGTGAGCACTTGTGTAGCACTATTATCGACGCGTTTTGCAATGAGTTTAGAGCTTGTGGTTTTTACTCCATCATCTTTGTGGTCCATACCAACGATAATATTATTGTCATACCATACAGATGCACGTAAAACTCCTTGTTCTACCGGGTTGCTACCATCGATGTCGCACACGAAGCAACCTTCACCTACAACGAAATAAAGGATTTTTTTACCGTCGGGCGATACTTGTGGCCACAAATAACTTTTACCTTCAACTCCTTGTGGAGCAACAAGAGTGGTTATGCCATTTTGAGTAACATACATGCTACCGCGGTTGATTGATGCCACAGGGAGAGTCGTGCTGCTATTGATAGTACCGGCATTTGCTTTTAATGTTTTGGCAGTCGCACCGGCAAAAGCACGAGTGTCGCGAGTCGTAGGAGAAACGACATTAGTTGCTCCGGTGGCTACATTTACACTTTTGAGAGTAGTGAAGCGACGTTTGTCGGCACCATAGTTGCTTTCACGAAAGATAACAGTCTTGTTATCATTGGCAATTTTAAGGTCAAAACCATTACCGGTATCGCTGATGCGAGTAATTTTGTTAGTTGATAGGTCTAATTTGTCAAGACCTAATGTACTTTTATGGGAAATTACTACCCAATTGCCGTCGGGGCTTAGTTGTGCTGTGCTCACTTTCACTCCTGTGGGAACACCTACTTTGGTAGTGCTCTTCACGTTGAGTATTTGAGCATTAACGCCTAAACTTGTGATAAGGAATAGGCTAAGAATGATTTTTTTCATTTTAAGGTTGATAAATTTATGTTAGTAAAAAAATATTCAATAAATTAATTCATGGTAGTTGTCTACTACGCCACAAATTTACAAAATGTGTGTCAATAAATGGGAATATATAATGGATTTTTTTGGAGTAAATAAAAAAAGGACTTCTGAAATGAAGTCCTTTTCAGTGATCCGCCTGGGGCTCGAACCCAGGACCCCATCCTTAAAAGGGATGTGCTCTACCTGCTGAGCTAGCGAATCTACCTTGTTAGCACTAAGGTTTCCCTCAAATGCGTTGCAAAGGTACGCACTTTTTTATTACTATGCAAATAAATAAACAACTTTTTTTAATCTTTTTTTCTTGGAAAATGTGTGATAGTATGGATTTGTGGTGATAGTGAGGAATTTAGGTTGTGCTTTTTAATATTATTTTTTCTTTTTGTTGAGAGTGAGAAAATGATTTTTTGAATAAAACTTTTTTAATGCAATTTCTATGAAAAATAAAACGTGTTAGATTTAACTTTCATCGAAATCTTCAACATCATAGTTGGCGTCGTTATCATCGGGGTGTAAATATGTCATATATTCTTCGTATGAAATAAATCTACCACCCATAGATTTTAGATGAGGAGTTTCGAGTTGGCAGTCAATGAGTGTGCCACCATTTGCCTCCATCCAATGAGCAAGTGCGATGAGTGCAAGTTTTGACGCACTTGGCACACGAGAGAACATGCTTTCTCCAATAAAACAGTTTCCCATTAATAAGCCATATAAGCCCCCTACGAGTTTTTCTTCGTCCCACACTTCAACGCTTGCAGCCCAGCCTTCGCGATGTAGTCGGGTATATGCTTCGATAATTTCATCGCCAAGCCAAGCTCCCGGCTGTTCTCTTCGGTCCTCTCCACAGCCACGAATTACTCCCTCAAAATCTTTATTGATAGTAACATCATAGCGTTGCTTGCGAATGAGTGAACGCATTGAATGTGATATATGAATTTCGCTTGGAAAAATCACAAAACGTTTTAATGGGCAAAACCACAGCTTTTGCTCGTTACGAAATGCCGACCACGGAAAAATGCCATTGGAGTAGGCTAATAGGAGTCGTTCGGTAGAGTAATCGCCACCTACAGCCAATAAGCCATCTTCTTCACCGAGGTATGGGTCGGGAAAAATGAGTTCGTCGCTTAGTTGAAATACCATGGCATTATTTTTTTATAGACAACGCCAATTTATCGTTCTCAACGCCAACTTCTGCCACTCCTTTTTTAGAAAGTTTGCCAAAAAGTATTTCGTTGACAAGAATAGGTTTGAGGTTGTGGGTGATAACACGTTCTATTTCGCGTGCACCATATTTGGCAGAGAAGCCATGTTCGAGCAGCCAATTGTGGGCCTCGGGGGTGAGGGATATTTCCACATTGCGTTCGTTTAGGCGTTCATTTAGCTCGGCAATCTTTTTATTGAGAATAAGAGTAGCCATGTCGCGACTCATATCGTTAAACACAACGATGCCTGATAGACGATTGATGAACTCGGGTTTGAATGTTTTTTTGACTTCCGACAGCATCGCATCGCCCGTAGTTACTGTTGACCCGAATCCGATACCTGCAAGTTTGGCATATTGAGCACCTGAGTTTGATGTCATTATAATTATGGCATGAGAGAAGTCAACTTTACGACCACGGCTATCGGTCAACGAAGCATAGTCCATAACTTGAAGCAATGAGTCATATACTTTTTCGTGAGCTTTTTCGATTTCGTCGAGCAGTAATACACAATGAGGATTTTTGCGAACAGCCTCTGTGAGTCGTCCGCCTTCTTCATAACCCACATATCCGGGAGATGAGCCAATGAGCTTTGACACACTGTAGCTTTCGGAGTATTCACTCATATCAAATTTGTGTAGTGTTACACCCAATTCTTCAGATAAGACTCGTGCTACTTCGGTTTTGCCTACACCGGTTGGACCTACAAACAATAGGCTTGCTTGAGGTTTGTGGTCGTCGGTTAGCCCGGCACGAGCGGTGAGAACTGCTTCTACAACTTGTTTTATCGCTTGGTCTTGACCGAATATGCTGTTACGCATATAATCGCCGAGATTGCGGAGTGGAGTAGTGTCGTTGTCGTCAATTATTTTTGTTTCAACGTTACCTAATTGAGCGACAATATTGTCAATTAAGTCATTATGAATAACTTGTTTTTTGTAGCCTTTAAGTGGATTTAATTCTCGATAAGCACCTGCTTCATCAATAATGTCGATGGCACTATCGGGGAGAGCTTTTCCCGATAGGAAGCGTTTGCTAAGTTTAACGGCACGCTCGGTTACTCCGGGGGCAATGCGAATATCATGAAATTTTTCATAGCGACGTTTTACGCCATTGAGAATCTCAATTGCTTCTTGTTGTGTAGGCTCATCAATATCGATGCGACGGAAGCGACGAAGAAAACGATTGTGTCCATCAAGATGTCGTGTGGCATCTTCAAAGGTTGTAATGCCAATAAAACGCAATGATTCATCATCAAGGTAGGGGAGTAGCATGCCTGTTAAGTCGCGAGAACCGTTTGCATCACCTTTGCTACCTGCGAGAGTGTGAATGTCGTCGATGACGATAATTCCCCCTCCTAATTGCTTAATTCCATTCATAGTTGATGCAATGCGTTGTTCTATGTCGCCTTGATATTGAGCATTAGCAAGAATTGTGGTAACAGAAAGCTCGTAAGCAGGTAATTGAGCTATTTTAGGTGGGAATGAGTCGAGTTGCACTACAAATCCTTTAACAATAGCCGATTTGCCTACTCCCGGTTCGCCCACAATAAGAGCATTGTTTTTGTCGCATCGGCATAATATTTGAGCCAATCGCGACATCTCTTTTTTTCGACCAACAATTGCTTTTGACACATCGCCACGTAATGGATTGAGGTCGATGATATATTTCATCCAATCGTTAGATGGTTTAGTTGATGAGGAAATATAATCATCATTGTCGGCAAGGTCATATCCACGAAGACTCTTTCCGTCGATGCTCATGATGAAACTAAGAACATCGGCAATCTCTTTGTCGGAGATATGTTGAGCAAGAATGTTATTACATATACATTCCGATGTGTTTAGTGTTGCAATAACAATGGCAGTTGCCGGAATGGGAACATCGCCCTCTTGTTGAATTATTTTACGAGCATTGTTCATTACCTTTTTCATCAAACTCGACATTGTCGGTTCGATTTCTTCATCGACTTGTGGCACATGCTCGGCTAATATTTTGTTTATATCATCAGATATTTTTTCAAATTTATCGCCGAAACGGTTGTTTTCGTCAGCGAAGTTGCATAAATTGGCTGTTGCCATCATAAAATGCTCGGGCATGATAAACTCATGTCGCATAATAGAGGCTATTTGGTGTGCGTCATTAAGTATTTCTCTCGCAAACGGAGATAGATTGAAGTCAATAATATTTTTAGACATATATATGTTTTTAGATTTTTTGATTAACAGTTAGTTGAAGAGGAAACCCTTCGGCACGGGCCAATGACATGGCTTTCTCGGCTTTTGATTGGGCTATGTCGTAGATATATGTACCCACAACTGCCTCACCATTTTCATGGACATGCAACATCAGTTGCATCGCCTCATCTTGATTCTTATTAAATATTGTTTCAAGAATCATCACCACAAAATCCATTGTAGTGTAATCATCGTTGTGGATAATTACATCATACATTGGTGGCTTGCGTTTGTGATAACGAGTTGAAGTGCTCGACGATGTTTGTTGTTGTTCCATAGTGCAAATTTAATGATATTCTTGTGTTTTGCCAATAATATAATGTGTATTAATAAAAAATAACCACTATCTCATATTGAGGTAGTGGTTATATAATGATTCAGTTAATGTTAATATTAATTCTTTTCGGCTGATGTTTCTTTAATGATAAACACTGATATTGCACCAATGATAAGTAATACGCCTGCAAGAACGAGCATGCGATCTTGTGCTGCGATTTCGCCTGCAGGAGTGAGTAGAGAAACGAAAACACCTCCAAGGGTTGCAGCAATGATTTGTGGGAGGCAAATTGTGCCGTTAAACAAACCAAGATAAGTTCCCATATTTTTACCCGACAATGAGTTTGTAAGGATTGTAAATGGCAATGCTAACATTGCAGCCCAAGCACAACCAATAAGTGCGTAGGAAATGAATAACAAATATTGATCGGCAATATAATATGTTGAAATAAATCCAATACCACCCAATACGAGACTTAATGCGTAGATGAATTTGCGATTTTTGAACATAGGGATTACAATTGCCCATAGGACAGAGCCAATGGCTTGAACTGCAAATAATACACCAACCCAGTCGCCAGCCGATTGATATTGTTTAGATGCAACATCTAATACCTCTACGCCATCTTTCATGATTGTAGGAGTGTCAAATGCACTCACTGCGATAGCTCCATTTGTGTAGGTCCACATATACATAAATGCAGCCCAACAGAAGAATTGAACAAGCCCTACGGTCCAGAATGTTTTAGGGGCTTTGATAAGGAGCTTAATCATGTTTGTTTTTTCATTTTTGTCATCTTCGCTAATGCCATGATATTCGGCATATTGTTTTGGAGGCATTTCCTTAACAGTTACTGTGGTGTAGATAACGCATAAAATAAGGATTATAGCACCAATATAGAACGACCATTTAACAGAGTCGGGTATTTCGCCTTCGGCAGCAACGCTTGCGATGCCAATAGCAGTGAAAATATATGGGAATAAATATCCCACCAAGCTACCTGCATTGCAAAGGAAACTTTGAATTGAGTATGCCAATCCTTTTTGTTTTTCGTTAACCATGTCGCCAACCATCATTTTGAATGGTTGCATTGCCATGTTGATTGATGTGTCGAGGAACATTAATGACACAAGCCCGAAAATCATTGCAGCACTAACTGTCAAACCAAAACTTCCGGCATTTGGTAACATACACATTACCAATACTGCAACAAGAGCACCAATAAACAAGTAGGGAATGCGACGCCCAAATCGAGTCCAAGTGTTATCGCTCCATTTCCCTACAAGTGGTTGAACGATAATACCCATCAATGGGGGGAGAATCCAGAAGAAACTTAAGTCGTGAGGGTCGGCTCCAAGTGTGGCAAAAATACGAGAAATGTTTGCACTTTGGAGTGCGTAAGCGATTTGTACGCCAAAGAATCCGAAACTTAGATTCCATAGCTTCCAAAAACTTAAATCGGGTTTTGTTTTCATGTCTTAAAATGTAAGTTGATATAATTATAAATTTATTTAATTAGCGATTTTAGCCATGCGATTTCTTGAGCCCAAATTGATTCATCGGGCGTTTCAAGAATCAAAGGTATGTTATCCATGCGTGGGTCATTCATTAAGAATGAGAAGAAGTCAGCTCCAAGCACACCATTGCCAAGTGTTTCGTGGCGGTCAACTTTTGAAGCAAGACCTTTTTTAGTGTCGTTGAGATGCATACCGCTAAGGTATTTGAAGCCAATTATTTCATCAAAACGACGCCAAGTATCGGCATAACCGGCAATAGTCGATAAGTCATATCCGGCAGCAAAAGCGTGACAAGAATCGATACATACCCCCACACGCGTTTTGTCCTCTACTTTATTGATGATATGAGCTATTTGGTCAAATGAAAAGCCAAGGTTAGAGCCTTGTCCGGCAGTGTTTTCAATTACTGCCTTTACTCCCGAAGTCTTTTCAAGAGTTATATTTATTGAAGTTGCAATGAGGTCGAGACAATCATCTACGGGCATCATGTTGAGGTGGCTTCCGGGGTGGAAGTTAAGCATTGTAAGTCCTAACTGTTCGCAACGTTGCATCTCGTCAAGGAATGCTTCGCGTGATTTTTCGAGCTTTTCGGGTTCGGGAGCACCGAGATTGATTAGATAACTGTCGTGTGGCAATATCTTATCGGGAGTATAACCATATTTTTCGCAGTTTTCTTTGAAAGTTGCAGCCTCTTTGTCGCTAATAGGCTTTGATTGCCAACGCGATGGGTTGCGAGTGAACAATGCAAACGCATCAGCTCCAATAGCGTGTGCGTTGATTGGGGCTTGGCTCACTCCATTACTTGCCGAAACATGTGCTCCTATTAATTTCATAATGTAATAACGTTTAATGAAATATTAATTCGCAAAGATACTAAACACTTTTTATTTATAGGTAAAATATGCTCAAAAACAAATTAAAAACGAAGAAAAATAGATAAAAGTTGAGTTGAAAAACGTAAAATAAAGAAAAGTAGAAAGGAATGAGGAGAAAATGTAGAGACATGCGTGCCGTGTCCTCTATACTAAATATGTGTAATTTTGTTATTTTATTGTAAATGAATAGAATTGAGATTTAGTGAATGACGAAAATGTAGTACTTTTACGAAGTAAAAATACTCGTTCTAATATATGAGAGAATTATCACATTATAATATTTTATTAGCGTTGATGCTTTTGGTGTTGCCATTAACCATGTTGGCAAGACCCGAAGAAGACGACGATCCGGAAATTGACGTTCCATTAACCGAGGTAGAATCGGACGAACCATTCATTTATGAAGATGGTTTGGTAATCGAGGTAGGAGATACGGTCGTAAGTCAGCATGAATATGAAGAATTCATTACTCCCGATGATGTAATAAATTTTGCGTACTCATTTTTAGGAACCCCATACGTGTGGGGGACAAAAGGTCCACATTCGTTTGATTGCTCAGGCTTTACAAGCTATGTGTATCGTTATTTTGGATTTCCGATAACCTCGGCATCGAAATATCAGGTAGATGAAGGGGTTGCAGTGGAAAAAGGTGATATAAAACCCGGTGATTTGATGTTTTTTGGAGGTCGGTCAACACCTAAACGAGTAGGGCATGTGGGAATGTGCATAGAGGTAAATAAAAAGACTAATCAAATAAAATTCATTCACGCATCAACCAAACGAGGAGTAGTGATAAATACCTATCCCGATGATAATTATTATTATACTCGTTTTCTATGTGCTCGTCGCATAATTACTGAAAAATCATTAATGGAAGAAGTGAGCACGACTCCATGATGTAAATAAAAAGTTAATAAGTTATCCATGCTCAAATATTAAGAGTGTGGATTTTTTAATGTAATTTTGTGGCAATAAAATGATATACTAATGGCAGAGGCAGAAAATAGGACATATAACCGACGCAGCAAACCCCAGCATCAACCTTTATATGATACCGGTGGTAGAATGCAACCACGCGATAAAGATTTGGAAGAAGCCGTTCTTGGTGCATTGATGCTTGAGAAGGACGCATATACAACAGTGTGTGATATTCTTAAGCCCGAAAGTTTTTATGAACCGGCAAATCAATTGGTATATGAAGCGATTCAGCATTTAGGTGCGGCACAACAGCCAATCGATATGCTCACTGTAACAGAACAGTTGCGACAAAATGATGCTCTTGAAAAAGTTGGTGGCCCTGTTTTTATATCAGAATTAACTTCACGAGTGGCATCGGGTGCCCATGTTGAGTATCATGCCCGTATTGTGGCTCAAAAATATTTAGCACGTGAGCTTATATCTTTTGCTTCACAAATTGAGTCAAAGGCATTTGACGAAAGTAATGACGTTGATGACCTTTTGCAAGAAGCCGAAGGACGACTTTTTGAAATTTCACAACGCAACGTAAAAAAAGATGTAACGCAGATTGACCCGGTAATCAGTCAGGCTATCGAGCAAATTCAATCGGCAGCAAATAGAACATCGGGATTAAGTGGTCTTGAATCGGGTTATCACGATTTGGATAAACTCACATCGGGTTGGCAAAATTCAGATTTGATTATTATTGCAGCTCGTCCGGCGATGGGTAAAACAGCGTTTGTGTTGTCGATGGCTAAAAATATGGCTGTAAATTACAATACACCGGTTGCGATATTCTCTCTTGAAATGTCAAATCTTCAGTTGGTTAATCGTTTGATTAGTAACACTTGTGAACTTGAGAGTGAAAAGATTAAAAGTGGACGATTGTCAAGGCTTGAATGGGATCAATTGATGTCGCGTGTAAAACACCTATATAGTGCTCCTCTTTATATTGACGACACTCCATCATTATCGGTGTTTGAATTGCGAACTAAAGCACGTCGATTGGTGCGTGAACATCAAGTGAAGTTTATCATTATTGACTACTTGCAATTGATGAATGCTTCGGGAATGAAATATGGTAGTCGTGAGCAAGAGGTGAGTTTGATTTCTCGTTCATTGAAACAACTTGCCAAAGAGTTGAATATCCCAATTGTGGCACTTTCTCAGTTGAATCGTAGTGTAGAATCGCGTACTGATGGAAAGCGTCCGCAGTTGTCCGACCTTCGTGAGAGTGGAGCGATTGAGCAAGATGCCGATATGGTGTGTTTTATTCACCGCCCTGAATATTATAATCGTTCGGGTCAAGATGCCGAGGGTAACGATATCAGGGGCTTGGCTGAGTTTATCGTAGCAAAACACCGTAGTGGTTCGGTTGATGATGTTAAATTGCGATTCCATGGAAAGTATGCTCGATTTGAAAATTGGGATACTGATTCAAATTTATCACAAAAAACTGTTAGCTCTCGAATGAATGAGGAATTATCAACAGAAGACTCTTTACCACCAGCATCTAATCCATTTAGTGGAGGTAATGCCGACTTCTTGTCTGAGTCAAATGAGGATAAGCCACCATTTTAGTTAGAAAAGAAAATTTGTATAGATATAAACTTTTGGTTGGGTAGAGGTGTTAATCAAATAAATTAAAAACCTCATAACCTAACCAAATTTTTATGAAAAAATCTATTTTAATAATAGCATTTGCCCTATGTGGGTTAATAGCATTCGCTCAAAAAATTGACAAAAAAGAGTATTCTCAATTAAAAGTGTTTTTGTCTCAAACCGATAGCAAAGGGAAATCTAATGCCCAAGAACTGAAAGTTACAGATATTGAATCTCCATCAACATGGCATGGTGTAACGGTTGCAAATGGTCATGTAGTGGCTATTGATTGGCGTGATAAAAGATTAGTTGGTGATTTATCGTTAAATAATTTCAAAGCGTTATCATCATTAGATGTTTCAAGAAATCATTTAACATCATTATCAGTGAGTGGTAATGTTGCATTGACAAATCTTAATGCGTCGCATAATAAATTGAAACAGATTGATTTAACCGGTTGTGGAGCGTTGGCTCATGTGGCAATAAATAATAACCGATTGACCGATTTTGTTGTAACCGATGTGCCGGCATTGAAATATCTTAACTGCTCACAAAATTTTATTGTGGATTTAGATGTGAGAAATTCGACATCACTACAAACTCTTTATTGTCAAAGTTGTCGATTGGAAAATCTATATCTGAGTGGCTGTAAAAATCTATCAACGTTGATGTGTGGATATAATAAGTTGTCATCGTTAAACCTATTGGGAGTTGATAACTTGTCGTATCTAAATGTAGATGATAATAATTTTACAACAATGATAGTTCAAGGATTACAATCATTATATGCGTTTTCGTGTATAAATAATAATTTGACATCGCTCGCAATGCGTGATTGTGGTTCATTACTTGATTTGTATTGTTCAAATAATGATTTGACATCGTTAACCGTTACCGATTGCCCAAAATTGACAATAGTTGATTGCTCGTTTAATGATTTGGAAGAACTTAATTTATCAAATCAATATTTGCTTGAACGATTAATTTGCAATAATAACAATTTGATGACGCTTGACGTATCGTTTGACCAACAATTGTCGTATATAAATTGTCGATATAATATGATTACCGATCTTCGCACACTCGCATGTCCTAATTTGCGAATGATTGCATCGGAGGGAAATTATTAATTATAAAATATGGGAAAACATCAATAAAAAAGTCTTGTGTATAGGGATATGATTGATGTAGGCGTGGCGTGTATGCCACGCCTTTATTTTGAGTAATTGAGTCAATGTTTTGTAAACCGGTTAAATTTTTGTAATTTTGTAGTTTGAAAAGAAGTGCTTTTTGATTTTACGTTTTAAGAAATTATTATTTGATGAAGAATATAAGAAACTTTTGTATTATTGCACATATTGACCATGGTAAGTCAACTCTTGCCGACCGTCTTCTTGAATTTACCAATACTGTTGAGCAAAAAGATTTGCAAGCACAGGTGCTTGATGATATGGATCTTGAAAGAGAACGTGGTATTACTATTAAAAGTCATGCCATTCAAATGCAGTATGCGTTGGAAGGGGAGCAATATACATTAAATCTTATAGATACTCCGGGGCACGTTGACTTCTCATACGAGGTGTCGCGTTCAATTGCTGCATGTGAGGGTGCATTATTGATTGTTGATGCTTCGCAAGGCATTCAAGCTCAAACTATCTCAAACCTCTATATGGCAATTGACAATGATTTGGAAATTATTCCTGTGGTCAATAAAGTTGACCTTGATAGTGCAAAGCCTGAGGAGGTAGAAGATCAAATAATAGATTTGCTTGGCTGCAAACGTGAAGATATTATTCGTGCAAGCGGAAAAACCGGAATTGGTATTCCTGATATTCTTCAAGCTATAATTGAACGAGTGCCGGCACCACAAGGCGATCCTGACGCTCCATTGCAAGCATTGATTTTTGACTCTGTGTTTAATCCATTTCGTGGTATTATCGCGTATTTCAAAATCATAAATGGAAAAATTAGTAAAAATGATTTTGTGAAATTTGTTGCTACAGGGAAAGAATATCATGCCGATGAAATTGGGGTATTGAAACTTGATATGGTGCCTAAAAATGAGTTGTCGGCAGGTAATGTGGGTTACATTATTTCGGGTATCAAAACGTCAAAAGAGGTAAAAGTTGGAGATACTATTACTCATGTGCAAAATCCATGTAAAGAGGCTATTGATGGATTTGAAGAGGTAAAACCAATGGTTTTTGCCGGTGTTTATCCTATCGAAACCGAAGATTATGAAAATTTACGTGCATCGCTTGAAAAACTCCAATTAAATGATGCTTCATTGACATTCCAACCCGAGTCATCGATGGCTCTTGGTTTTGGTTTTCGTTGTGGATTCCTCGGACTATTGCACATGGAGATTGTGCAAGAACGCCTTGGAAGAGAGTTTGACATGGACGTTATAACTACTGTTCCTAACGTGTCATATCGAGTATATGACAAAAAAGGAGTAATGACTGAAGTGCATAATCCCTCAGGATTGCCAGATATTACACTGATTGACCATATTGAGGAACCATATATTCGTGCTTCGGTAATTACTGCTGCCGATTATATCGGACCAATTATGACGTTGTGCCTTGGCAAACGAGGAGAGTTGGTAAAACAAGAATATATCTCGGGTAATCGAATGGAGATTATATTTGATATGCCTCTTGGTGAGATTGTGATTGACTTTTATGATAAACTAAAATCAATTTCGAAAGGGTATGCGTCATTTGACTACCATATTCATGATTTCCGCGAATCAAAACTTATCAAACTTGATATATTGTTGAATGGCGAAAGTGTAGATGCTTTAAGTACATTGACTCACGTTGATAATGCAGTGTCATTTGGCCGTAGAATGTGTGAAAAACTAAAAGAGTTAATTCCTCGACAACAATTTGATATTGCAATTCAAGCTGCGATTGGTGCAAAGATTATTGCACGCGAAACGATAAAGGCAGTGCGAAAAGATGTAACTGCAAAATGTTATGGAGGTGATATCTCTCGTAAACGTAAGTTGCTTGAAAAACAAAAGAAAGGTAAAAAACGAATGAAGCAAATTGGTTCGGTTGAAGTGCCTCAAAAAGCATTCTTGGCTGTGCTGAAACTTGATTAAAATAAATTATATAGGGTGTCGTTTGTTGAGTGAATCAATGAACGATATTCTTTTTTTTGTGTTAATTAATACGAAAAGTATATACAATCTACAACAAACATATATGGAAGAAACGAAATCACAAGGTGTGTTTTATGCAGCACGTCAAACCATACAACATTATGCAACCGGGGGAAATGTGTTGATGTTTGCCACAATATTGGCATTTATTATTGCAAATATTCCGGGAGTAAATGACCATTATTTTAACTTTTGGGAGCAAGAATTGCGACTTCAGATTGGCAATTTTAACTTGTTTAGTCATGGATGTAACCCAATGACTGTGCTACAATTTATAAATGATGCGTTAATGGCTGTTTTCTTTTTCTCAATAGGATTAGAAATTAAGAGAGAAATTCTTGTAGGGGAGCTGTCGTCATTAAAGCAGGCCATGTTACCTATTATTGCAGCAATAGGTGGAATGATAATGCCTGTGATTATATTTGTGATGTTTGGATATGGAACCAATTATATCGGAGGTGCTGCAATACCAATGGCAACCGATATTGCATTTTCACTTGGTATTCTTGCGTTGCTTGGCTCGCGAGTGCCAATTGCATTAAAGGTGTTTTTGACTACATTGGCAGTTGTAGATGATATAGGCGGAATAATTGTGATAGCAATATTTTATTCATCGCATATCGATTTAACAATGTTGCTTTTTGCAGCGTTATTATTGGGCGTGTTGTTGATGGGGTCTAAATTTAAGATTCAAAGCAAAATGTTTTATTTGTTGATAGGTGTTGGGGTGTGGTATCTATTCTTGAACTCGGGCATTCATTCTACAATCGCAGGTGTGTTAGTAGCATTTTGTGTCCCTGCAACACCAATGTTTGAACCACGAAAATATATAAGTCGAATAAGGAAAGCAATTTCGAATTTTCATACTGAAGATGATGCCGAATTAGATAAAAGAACGATTTTGACCAAAAATCAAATGGACTGGTTGAAACAAATTGAGTCGGCATCAGATAAAGTTATTTCGCCATTGCAAGATCTTGAGGATACATTGCACCCGGCAGTGAATTATTTGATTATACCATTGTTTGCATTTGCTAATGCCGGCATATTGTTTTCGTCGTTAGATACTTCTATGATATTTGAAGGGGTAAGTCTTGCAATTATATGTGGGTTGGTTATAGGTAAGATGTCAGGAATATTCCTATTTTCGTGGGTGGCAATAAAATCGGGAATCGTGTCAATGCCACAAAACTCAAATTGGAAAATGTTGGCATCGGTTGCTATGTTAGGAGGTATTGGATTTACGGTTTCGTTATTTATTGCAAACCTCTCTTTTGGGAATGATTTGGGTAATCAAGAATTATTAAATCAAGCGAAATTAGGAATTATAATAGGTTCGGTGGTTTCAGGGTTAATTGGATATTTTATGTTGAAAAAAACATTGCCATTGATTTGTGAAGATGAGGACGAGGCAAATGATGAATGTAATGAGTAGAAAAGATAAATTGGCATAGATTACAATATGCGATTTATAATTCAAGTCTTGAATTATTGAAATTATTCTTTATTTTATTTGTTTTTTATTGGGATATGCACAAAGTTTTTGTAAATTTGCGTGATTAAGAATAAACTTTCTAAAAACAAATAAATTTACAAACCCTAAATTATGGCAGAAAACAAAGAAAAATTGTTTGACCAATTTCCTCCAATTTCTACCGAAGAATGGAAGGCAAAAGTAGAAGCCGACCTTAAAGGTGCTCCATTTGACAAGAAATTGGTGTGGCGAACAAACGAAGGTTTCAATGTTCAGCCTATGTACCGTGCTGAAGACATTGCCGATCTCAAAACTACTGATTCTCTCCCAGGAGAATATCCATTTGTGCGTGGTACTCGCACCGAAAACGACTGGCTTACTCGCCAAGAAATCATCGCTGACAATGCTACAGATGCAAACAAAAAAGCACTCGATGTATTGACAAAAGGTGTAACATCTCTTGGCTTCAAAGTGAAAGAAGCTGCTGACGTTGCAACTCTCGTTGCCGGTATCGACCTCGCAAAAATTGAAATCAACCTGAATTGCTGTCCAAAATCAGCTGCTGAAGTAGCAAAAGCTCTTGTTGATGTTGTTAAAGCTGCCGGTGCAGAAGAATCATTCAAAGGGTCAATCGACTTCAATCCATTCCGCAAAGCATTGAAACATGGCATTGAATTCCCTGGTGATATCACTAAAATGGCAGTTGAATTACTCGATGTAGTAAAAGACGTTAAAGGATTGCGAGTATTGGCAGTTGACTCAGTGATGTTCAACAATGCCGGTTCTTACATTTTCCAAGAATTAGGATATGCTCTTGCTTGGGGTGCTGAATGGCTCGCAATGCTCACCGAAGCAGGTGTTGCTGTTGACTGTGTCGCAAAACGTATCAAGTTCAACATGGGTATATCTTCTAATTACTTCATGGAACTTGCTAAATTCCGTGCTGCTCGCATGCTTTGGGCTCAAATCGTTGAACAATTCAAACCTGAATGCAAATGCTCTTGCAAAATGATGGCTCATGCCGTTACTTCGGAATTTAATCAAACTGTGTTTGATGCTCACGTTAACTTGCTCCGTAGCCAAACAGAAGCTATGTCGGCTGCTCTTGCCGGTGTTGACTCTATCACAGTTACCCCATTTGACAAATCATATAAGACTCCAGATGAGTTCTCTGAACGTATCGCTCGCAACCAACAATATCTTCTCAAAGAAGAAAGTCATCTTGACAAAGTTGTTGACCCTGCAGGTGGTTCTTACTATGTAGAAACTCTCACTGCTTCTATCGCTCAAGAAGCATGGAAACTCTTCCTTGATGTTGAAGAAAAAGGTGGGTTCCTTGCTAATGTTAACAATTGTGCTATTCAAGATGCAGTTAATGCTTCTTCTGAAAAACGCCATAGCGATGTTGCTCGTCGTAAAGAAATCCTTCTCGGAACAAACCAATACCCCAATTTCAACGAAATGGCTGCAGCTAAGATTGAAAATGCAAGAGGTTGTAAATGTTGCTGTTCTGAAAAAGAAGATAATGGTCGCGGGCTCTCGGCTAAACGCCAAAGTAGCGATTTCGACGCACTACGTCTTGCTACCGAAGCTGCGGCAAACCGTCCAAAAGTGTTTATGCTCACTATTGGAAACCTCGCTATGCGTCTTGCTCGTTCTCAATTCTCAGCCAACTTCTTCGGTTGTGCAGGATATGAGATTATCGACAATTTAGGATTTAATACAGTTCAAGAAGGTATCGACGCCGCTGTTGCTAAAGATGCAGATGTAGTGGTTATCTGCTCAAGCGACGACGAATACGAAACTCTCGCACCCGAAGCTTTCAAAGCTCTTGATGGTCGTGCTGAATTTGTTGTTGCCGGAGCTCCTGCTTGCACCGAAGCTCTTCAAGCACAAGGTATCACTAACTTCATCAATGTGCGTAGTAATGTTCTCGAAACCCTTCAGGCTTTCAATGCAAAACTCCTTAAATAATCGATTATGAGACCTGATTTTAAAAATATCAATATAACTGCAGATGCTTTTGGTGGCTCACAAGCCCCCATCGCACAAGGTGAAGAATGGCTCACTCCTGAGTTGATTCCTGTAAAACCTATTTATACAAAAGATGACCTCGAAGGTCTCGAACACCTCAACTATGTTGCAGGTATTCCTCCATTCCTCCGTGGTCCATATAGTGGTATGTATGCTATGCGTCCTTGGACAATTCGCCAATACGCAGGTTTCTCTACTGCCGCTGAGTCAAACGCATTCTATCGTCGCAACCTTGCGTCAGGACAAAAAGGTCTTTCTGTTGCATTTGACCTTGCTACACACCGTGGTTACGATGCTGACCACGAACGCGTAGTAGGTGACGTTGGTAAAGCTGGTGTATCTATCTGCTCTCTCGACGACATGAAAGTACTTTTCGATGGTATCCCCTTGAACAAGATGTCGGTATCAATGACAATGAATGGTGCAGTACTTCCTGTACTTGCGTTCTATATCAATGCCGGTCTTGAACAAGGTGCTAAACTCGAAGAAATGGCAGGTACTATCCAAAATGATATCTTGAAAGAGTTCATGGTGCGTAACACATACATTTACCCACCCGAATTCTCAATGCGTATCATCGCCGATATCTTTGAATATACTTCTCAAAATATGCCTAAATTCAACTCAATTTCTATCTCAGGTTACCACATGCAAGAAGCCGGTGCAACTTGCGACATTGAGTTGGCATATACTCTTGCCGATGGTCTTGAATATCTTCGTGCAGGTGTAAATGCAGGCATGGACATCGACGCATTTGCACCTCGTTTGTCGTTCTTCTGGGCAATCGGTATGAACTTCTTTATGGAAGTTGCAAAAATGCGTGCTGCTCGTATGCTTTGGGCTAAGATTGTAAAACAATTCAATCCAAAGAACCCAAAATCATTGGCATTGCGTACTCACTCACAAACATCAGGCTGGTCACTCACTGAGCAAGATCCATTCAACAACGTGGGTCGTACATGTATCGAAGCAATGGGTGCTGCCCTTGGTCACACTCAATCGCTCCACACCAATGCACTCGACGAAGCAATCGCACTACCTACTGACTTCTCGGCTCGTATTGCTCGTAATACTCAAATCTACATTCAAGAAGAAACCTACATTACTAAGGAAATCGACCCATGGGCAGGTTCTTATTATGTAGAATCGCTTACTAACGAAATTGCTCAACGTGCTTGGACTCACATTCAAGAAATTGAAAAGCTTGGTGGTATGGCTAAAGCTATTGAGAGTGGTCTTCCAAAACTTCGCATCGAAGAAGCTTCAGCTCGCACACAAGCACGCATTGACTCTGGTCGTCAAACAATCGTTGGTATCAACAAATATCGTCTTGATCACGAAGATCCTATTGATATTCTTGAAATTGACAACACCGAAGTGCGTAAAGACCAAATTGCTCGTCTCGACGTGGTTAAAGCTGGTCGCGATGAAGAAGCAGTTAAGAAAGCACTTGAAGCAATTACCGAATGTGTACGCAGTAAAGAAGGTAATCTCCTTGACCTTGCAGTTAAAGCTGCCGGTCTTCGTGCTACTCTTGGAGAAATTTCAGATGCCTGCGAAGCAGTCGTAGGTCGTTACAAAGCAGTAATCAGAACTATTTCAGGCGTGTATTCAAGCGAAACAAAACAAGATGCAGACTTTGTTAAAGCACAACAATTGTGCGAAGAGTTTGCAAAGAAAGAAGGTCGTCAACCTCGTATCATGATTGCGAAGATGGGTCAAGACGGACACGACCGTGGTGCGAAAGTTGTTGCAACAGGCTATGCTGACTGTGGATTTGACGTTGATATGGGACCATTGTTCCAAACTCCTGCCGAAGCAGCTCGCCAAGCAGTTGAAAACGACGTTCATATCCTTGGTGTATCATCGTTGGCTGCTGGTCATAAGACTCTCGTGCCTCAAGTAATCGATGAATTGAAGAAACTCGGTCGCGAAGACATTATTGTGGTTGCAGGTGGTGTTATCCCTGCACAGGATTATGACTTCCTTTATAAAGCCGGTGTTGCTGCAATCTTCGGTCCCGGTACTCGTATCCCAGTATCAGCAATTAAGATGCTCGAAATCCTAATGGAAGAATAATCTATCAATGATTTTCCATATTAAAACGGCACCACATTTGATGGTGCCGTTATTTTTTTGATAAAAATCTTGCATATTTCACACTTAAATGTTAATTTTGACATGTAATGTTAAAATTGAAATTGCTAAAAAGAATATAAATTAAACAAAATAGCGATTAATTTGTTAATGTAATAAAGTTTAACTATTTGAGTTTCAATCAAATTAATATAATTCAAGTATGAAAAAGTCAACAATCTGGATATTGGCAATTCTCATGGGGCTCACATTCATGGGACTATTGTATGTTCAGATGACATATATGGGAAACATGATTAGAATGAGAGAGGATCAATTTACCGAAGGGGTGAAACGAAGTCTCTATGCAGTAACAGCCATGCTTGAACAAGATGAAACACGTTATTTCTTAGAAGAAGATGTAGCAAAGATGGGCTCTTCATCGGTTTTTACTCAGTATGAAAACAATTTGCCCCAACAAACAGGAATTATATATTCCTTTAAGACTGCTTCTGGGGTGGAAGCTGATTTGACTATTAAAGGAGATGCAGATAAAATTAATCAAATACAATTGGCACAAACCGATTTAAAAAATCACTATAAGTCGCTAAAAGAGGTAATTCGCGGACAATATCTTTACCAAAAAGGTCTTATCGACGAAGTGATTTTGAATATTTTGAATCAATCAAGCAATCGACCATTAAAAGAGAGAGCAGATTCGGCGGTAGTGAGTTCATATCTTAAATCAGAACTTGAAAATAATGGTTTGAAGTTGCCGTTTGAGTTTGCTATTGTTAATAGAAATGGAGGTATAATATATTCAACAGAAGGTTATAGCCCTATTGTAGGGGATGAAAAAAGCGTTTTTATTCAAACTCTATTCCCTAATGATCCGGCTAATAAAATAAATTATTTGAAGGTGTATTTCCCTACGAAGAAAGATTATATATTCTCTTCGATTCGTTTTATGATACCATCATTTGCGTTTACATTAATATTATTGATTATATTCATTTTTACAATAATAGTTGTCTTTCGGCAAAAGAAATTGACAGAAATGAAAAATGATTTTATTAATAATATGACGCATGAGTTTAAAACACCGATTTCGTCAATATCTCTTGCGGCTCAAATGTTGAAAGATGATAGTGTGAGAAAATCTCCGGCAATGTTGCAACATATATCAACGGTAATAAATGATGAAACTAAACGATTGAGGTTTCAAGTAGAGAAAGTATTGCAGATGTCAATGTTTGAACGTCAGAAAGCGACTCTTAAATTGCAAGAGGTTGATGCAAACGCAGCCATCGATAATATTGTCCACACATTTAAGCTCAAGGTGGAAAAGTATGGAGGTCAGATTGAGGCACAATTAAATGCAGAGGACCCGATTGTTAATGTTGATGAAATGCATTTCACTAATGTGATTTTCAACTTGCTTGATAATGCGGTTAAATATCGAAGAGAAGAAGTGCCATTAAAATTAATTGTTGCATCGCGTAATATCTCAAATAATAAACTTGAAGTATCAATTGCCGATAATGGTATTGGGATTAAAAAGGAGAATCATAAAAGAATATTTGAGAAATTCTATAGAGTTTCAACTGGCAATCGTCATGATGTAAAAGGTTTTGGTCTTGGATTGGCTTATGTGTATAAAATGGTGCATGAGTTGGGTGGCGATATTCATGTTGAAAGTGAACTTAATGTAGGAACAAAATTTATAATAACATTACCATTAATAACTAAAAATTAAAGATTATGGAAGATCGTATGAAGATTCTATTATGCGAAGATGATGAAAATCTTGGCATGTTATTGAGAGAATATCTCCAAGCAAAAGGCTTTAATGCTGACCTTTTTGCTGATGGTGAAAGTGGATATAAGGCATTCCTTAAAGGTAAGTATGATATATGTGTGCTTGATGTAATGATGCCTAAAAAGGACGGATTTGCATTGGCTCAAGAAATCCGAACAGTAAATAGTGAAGTCCCTGTGATTTTCTTAACTGCAAAATCATTGAAAGAAGATATTCTTGAAGGCTTCAAAATAGGTGCTGATGATTATATTACAAAACCATTCTCAATGGAAGAGTTGGTTTTTCGTATTGAAGCAATCTTGCGTCGTGTAAAAGGTAAAAAAGGCAAAGAAATTACAATGTATAAAATTGGTAAATTTACTTTTGATACACAAAAGCAAGTACTCATGATTGAGGATAAAATTACTAAATTGACTACAAAAGAATCGGAGTTGCTTAGCCTTCTTTGTGCTCATGTAAATGAGATTCTTGAACGAAATTTTGCATTGAAGACTATTTGGATTGATGATAATTATTTTAATGCTCGTAGCATGGATGTATATATTACAAAACTACGTAAGCATCTAAAAGATGATCCATCAATTGAAATCATTAATATTCATGGAAAGGGGTATAAACTAATTGCTCCTGATTTAGAAAAAAATAAGTAGAGAATTATTTCAATCGTAAAAGTTTTGTGGGTGAGCCAAAATTTGTGGCTCGCCCTTTTTGTTGAGGTTTGGAATTTAGACAAGACATACAAAAAAGCAAGAGTGGAAATCCTCACGGACGCCACTCTTAAATTCCTACACACATAGTACTTAATGTTAGATTCAGTCGTTTATTTTGAAATTATATGAAAAAGCATTTAATAGCTGTTGTATTTTTTGGTATTAATTTGCTAAGAAGATTGCTTTATTATTCTTAAGACAAAGTAAATAATTATTTTTGAAATAAGTGGCATTTTGAAAATATGTTATGCAACATATTGGTAATATATTGGAACTGCTTTAGGAGAAAGTGTGATATTTTATAAATGGAATGGCGGTATAGGTATTGTTTTGTGTGATAAAATTACCGAATTGTTATGAATTATTAGAT
The DNA here is from genome assembly GCA_904502025.1 of uncultured Muribaculaceae bacterium. GTDB lineage: Bacteria > Bacteroidota > Bacteroidia > Bacteroidales > Muribaculaceae > RGIG4079. The sequence continues at coordinate 33,928 of CAJGDJ010000006.1, read as the reverse complement.
GCTTAAAATTAGTTAAATTAAGTAGATGTGCTAACAAAATGAAATGGTTGTTTGGATTCCAAACAACCATTACGTATCTATAGCGTTATATTTAATATATGATATATGTTGCTAATGGAGCTAATTTCCCAATAATTTCTCCGTTTTTTACTTTGATGATATTGCCCGAAACCCTATCTTTATATTCCCCGTCACGAAGAGGTGTAGCTAATTTGTATTTAGCATTTTTGGTTGAGAAATTGATTAATACTAAGCCTTTTGAGCCTCGTGCAATTTCAACAACTGAGCCATCTTCGGTTGTAAATACTTGTTCTGGTTCACCTTGCATGATTTTGCGGAAATTGTTAACTGCAACAACAGCAGGGTGCTTGAATTCATCATTGCCACGCTCTCCAATACGATTGTTTCCCCAATAATTTTCACGTGTGCTTCCCGCAGGACGGCTATAGAATAGGGGAGTGCCACCATTGCGAGCTGTTAGGAATACCCATGCTGCACGGATTTGTTCATCGGTTAATCCGGCCGACTCATGAGCGTTGCAATAAGTATCGTGGGATTCAACCCATGTTACAAGTTTGCCTGGTTCAACCGGGTGATGCCAAGATTTTAGATCGGTAGCATTGTATGAGCCTTTTGAGATGGCTTCACGAAGAGCATGTCCGTAGCTACTTGCTGTTTGGTCGATATATTCGGCATATTCAAGCTCTTTTACATTTTTGTCTTGAAGTACTTCGCCATAAATAAATAGGCTGTCGGGCATTAACAAAGAGAGCCCTTTTACACCTTCACGTCCAGTAGCTATATCCCAAAAATTATTGCGTTCTGATTTCTCATCTTTAGGATCAGATGGTAATCCAATATGTTTTGCTGTGTCGTATCGAAAACCACGAGCTCCAAGATTAATAAGATCGTTTACATATTGGAGATAGTAATATTGAAAATCGGGATTTTCGGTGTTGACATCGGGCAACCCACCCATTTCTCCGGTGGTGCATTCCATGCGGTCATTCCATTTTGTAATAGGTTTGAAGCCATTGGCGTGATATAGATTGTCATGCCCACCAACAGCATTGTCAAGGGAAGGAAGAACTGCTGTGTGGTCTATTGCTGTGTGGTTAGGCAATACATCAACAATTACTTTGACATTGTACTTGTATGCACTGTCGCACATTGATTTGAACTCATCGCGATTCCCCAACATATAGTTCCCAATTTTCCAATCGGTTGGTTGGTAGTAGTAATACCATTTCCCTGTTACACTATCACCAGGTTCGCTAAATAATGCAAGTCCCCCATTTTCACCAACATAACATGTGTTAGCAGGTGAAGTTTGAACATAGTCATAGCCTGCAGCTGCGATGTCCTTAATGTTGTCAGCAATAGTATTAAAAGACCATGACCAAGCATGTAGAATTACTTTATCTGAGTCTTTAGTGAAATTAGAGGCGTTGGAATTAAAACCAAAAAATGCAATTATAGCACATAGAGATATAAACTTAAATTTCATGTTATTATATTTTAGTCGTTTTGAGTTTCAAAGATACAAAAAAACTAATCCATAACATATTTCTTATTTTGTAAAATAAGAAATGAAAAGTTATTTTGTGATTTTTTATATGTAATTGTTGCTTAATCTTCAGAATAGTGGCGAAGCACTCTGCGATATGAGTTGAATATTTTTGATTTTGATACAAACCCAACATATTTACCATTCTCTACAACTGGCAGATTCCATGCTCCTGTTCGGTCAAATTTTTTCATTACGTTTTCCATGCTATCGCCAACTTCTACACGAGCCGGTGGCATGCTCATGAATCGACGCACATACATTTTACGGTATAGGTCAGGTCGAAACATGATATTGCGAATTTCATCAAGAAGGACGATTCCCAGTAATTCATTGTCATTATTTACAACAGGGAATAGATTGCGATTGGATTTAGATATAACATCTACCATCTCTTTGAGACTCATATCGGGTTGAACTATGGCAAAATCCTTTTCTATAACGCTATCCATTTTTAGGAGTGTTAGCACTGCCTTGTCTTTATGGTGAGTTAGGAGTTCGCCTCTTTGGGCAAGACGCATTGTGTAAATACTATATGGCTCAAATAGTTTGATTGTTCCGTATGAAATAGTAGATACAATTAGTAGTGGTAGGAATAAATCGTAACCACCGGTGAGTTCAGCAGTAAGGAAGATTGCCATAAGTGGAGCATGCATTACTCCCGACATAACTCCAGCCATTCCCATTAATGCAAAGTTTTTTATTGATAAATCAAGTCCAAAAGTATGATTTAGAAGAAATGCAAAGAAGAATCCCGACATACACCCAACATATAGAGATGGTGCGAATGTTCCACCTACTCCTCCGCCTCCATTAGTGGCAGATGTTGCAAATACTTTTGTGAGAATTATTAATCCTATGAATATTATAATAAACCACACATCGTCTTTGTCGCCGTAAAAGATACTGCCATTTGCGATTGACGATGGGTCTCCACCGAGAAGGTTGATTATTGATGAGTAACCTTCGCCAAATAACGGAGGGAAAAGGAATATTAGACCGGATAGGATTATGCCTCCAAATAATGTTTTTTTCCATGGAGTGCTAATTTTTTTGAATACATTTTCCATCATATTCATCACTCGAGTAAAATAGAGAGATGACAGTCCGCAAAACATTCCTAATAAAATCACAAACGGAATGCGATTTGTTACAAATGATTCGCTTTGCACAAAAAAGAATTCAAAATCATAGCCGGTAAAAACGTAAGCCATGGTTGCACTGGTAATAGATGCAATTAGTAAAGGCATGATGGATACCGTAGTGAGATCGAGCATTAATACTTCAATCGTAAAAAGCATACCGGCAATTGGTGCTTTGAAAATTCCGGCAATACCGGCAGCGGCACCACAACCAACTAATATCATTAATATGCGTGGGGAAAGCCTGAATATTTGACCAAGATTTGACCCAATGGCGGCTCCGGTATATACAATTGGTCCTTCAGCTCCGACCGAGCCTCCAAATCCAATCGTAACTGAGCTGGCTATCATTGAGGAATAAATATTGTGTCGTTTAAGTCGGCTTTTATTTTGTGAAATAGAGTGTAGCACGCGAGTTACACCATGTGAAATGTTATCTTTAACAATGTATCTCACATATAAACTTGCAAGAATAATTCCAATTACGGGATATATGAAATAAAGATAATTTCCTTGAGAAATTTCAATATGTGATGAAACAATATTTGAGAAAAAATGTATTAATGATTTTAGCAGGAGTGCTGCACAACCACAAAGAATACCAACTATTAGTGCGAGAAATAAGACAAATGTACGTTCTTTAATATGGCGTTCTCTCCATATTACTAATGTCATAAATTTATCGTTAATGTATTCTTTTATATTTTGAATATTGTAAGTCATTAGATTCCTTTTCCGGTAAATACAGTGTGAACTGTATAAAATAAAATTTTTAGATCAACAATAATTGATACGTTTTCGATATATAATATATCATATTGTAAGCGACTAATCATTTCATCAACAGTTGATGCGTATCCATATTTTACCATGCCCCATGATGTAATACCAGGACGAACCTGATGAATGAGTGAATAATATGGTGCTTTAGCCACGATTTGTTTAATGTAATATTCGCGTTCTGGACGAGGACCGACAAGCGACATGTCGCCTTTGAGTACATTCCAAAACTGAGGTAATTCATCAAGCCGATATTTTCTCAACGTTTTGCCGAGTCTTGTGATGCGAGGGTCGTCAAGTGATGATAGCGTAGGACCATTTACCTCTGCATCAACTTTCATCGATCGGAATTTATATATATTAAATGGCTTTTTGTGGAAGCCTATACGTTTTTGTTTGTATATAATGGGTCCATCAGAGTCGCATTTAATTAGTATTGCGATAACTAACAATAAAGGAGATATGATAATTAATGTGATTAAAGAAATGATTATATCGCACACTCGTTTAATGTTGATTGTGCTTTGACTCGTTTCGGCTTGTGAAATGTCAATAAGGGGCTCGCCAACTACATTTGATACACGTGCTCTGGTTGTAAGCAAATGATATAAATCGGGCGAAATATACATTGGCAAGTCTAATGGGAACAGTTTATTTATTAAATCTACAGTTGCTTTAATGCCATTTTTGTGAGGTATAACAATGAGATTTTGTATGTTTAATTTTTTGCATAATTGAGGTAAATCCTCAAGTTGAAATATTGGGAGATTAAGATGTCGTGATATATGCCCTTCGCATGATTCGACATAGCCAACGATATTAAATCCCATAGATTTTTTAGACGAGCGAAGTTTGCATTCTAAATTAGCCGCAGTCTGTGATGTTCCAATTATCAAGGTGTTAAACGACCATTTTCGAGAGTGAATATTATGTGTGGCAATTTGAGTAATGCTAAATCGGAATAAATATACTATGCCAAACATTAGTCCAAATAACATCGCCATTAATTCATAGTTTTGAAATCGGTCGGCTATATTATCATTGATTAAGGCTGTAAAATATATGGCAAGCATTCCAATAAACGACGTTCCAAAAGTATTTATAATTTCTTGAAGTCGTGATTTTAGAAAAACTTTGTTATAATATCCCGATAAATAAAAGATTCCCAACATCATAAGAGGGAAAAATATTTGCCCTAAAACAAGTTGGTGGGAAGTTATGAAAATCCAAATTGATTTGTAATCAATTTGATTTGAATTAATAAAATAAAAACGAATAATATTAAATATTAGCCAAGCTACATTGGTCGCAATGTAGTCGCTGATTATATAGTTAATTCGTTGTCGGGTTTCGCTAATCAATTTCTTAAAATTTTAATGACACCATCATTGCGTAGTTTAATTACGCTCGATGCTTGGCGTGGTTCAGTGTCGTGCTGATTATATTGAACGATATAATCAACCCCTTGTTTTATTTCTTGACTAATCTCATTGAAACAATTAGGGGTTGGTTGTCCGCTGACATTAGCGGAGGTCGATACGATTGGCTTGCGTAAAGATTGGCATAGTTGTCGAGAGAATTCTTCATGAGTAATTCGAATGCCGATACTATTGTCTTCAGCAAGTAATTCCTTGCACAAATTAATGCCATTATCGTATATGATTGTAAGAGGCTTAATGGTAACGTTGATAAGTTCGTATGCAACATCGGGAACTTCATCAACATAACGTTGTAAAAGTTTTTCATTATCAAGTAATATGATAAGAGCTTTGCTATCACAACGTTGTTTTAATTTGTACACTTTGGCAACAGCCTCTTTATTGGTTGCATCGCACCCAATACCCCAAACTGTGTCGGTAGGATATAAAATAATACCTCCATTACGCATTACATCGCAAGCTTTTTTTATGTCATCGAGATATGCGTTTTTTGTTGCGTTTGACATTGCCATTTTGTGTAGTATTATAAATGCAAAGATAAAGAAAATATTTAATATTTATGGCTTAGTGTCAATAAATATAGTCATAAAATAAGAATGCGATTGTGTAACTGATTGGTATATAAATAATGAAGGTGTGTACATCAATACACACCTTCATTATTAGTTGCAGTCAATCTCTCTTTTAGGAAATTTTGTAGGGTGAAATAGAAGTCTTAGCGACGTGCTATATGTGCAATATGCCCATATCCAATTCATGAGAACTGATAGCTTGTTTCGCATACCTAATATTGAAATAAGGTGAACAAACATCCAAGTAGCCCAAGCAGGGCGTCCATATAAGTGAAAATGATTTAAGTCAACAACTGCACGGTTTCTACCCACTGTAGCCATCGTGCCTTTGTCGTTATATTTGAATGCTTTTGCCATTATGCCTTTGTTGAGGTTTTTGGCTAAGGTTACGGCTTGTTGTATTGCAACTTGTGCAAGTTGAGGGTATCCAAATGGATATGTTTCGTCGCTGTGAGATGAAATGTCGCCAATAGCATAAACATCGCGAACTCCTGCAACACGATTATATTCGTCAACAACAAATCGATTGCCACGGGTAATTTCGGGAGTTCCTCCTTCAAACACAAATGGCTCACCGGTAATACCTGCAGTCCAAATAACCATTTCACTATAAATTTCTTCTCCGTCGGCAAGGGTAATGATATTGTCTTTGTAGGATTGCATTGTTTTGAGCAATTTTACATCAACCATTAAATGCCCAAGATATTCAAGGGCTTCTTTTGATGATCTTTCGCTCATGGTGCGTAGAAGCCTGTCGGTACCTTCGATAAGAGTAACGCAAAGGTCATTAATGCAGATGTCGGGGTATTCTCGGGATAACACATAACGCTTCATTTCACCGATTGCTCCGGCAATTTCAACACCTGTTGGGCCTCCTCCAATGATTGTAAAGCTTAATAACCTGCGTCGTTCTTCGGGATCTTTGGTTATAGATGCTTTTTCAAGACGGTATAATATTTCATTACGACATCGCAAAGCCTCACCTGTGCTTTTTAATGTAAAAACTTGCTCTTGTAATCCTTTTATACCAAAGAAGTTATTTGTGGTTCCTGCTGCAATAATCAATATGTCGTATGGGATTGTTTCATATTGCGTTATGACTTCTTTTTTTGAGAAATTAATAGTCTTAACTTCGCCCATATTATATTTTGCACCTTTCACTTTTCCTTTCCGAAGTTCACGGCGGAAAGGAAAAGAAATACTACCGGGGTCTAATCCTGAAGATGCTATTTGATAGAAAAGTGGTGGGAAGCTATGAAAATTATTGCGATCAACAAGTAATATTTCATACTTTTTTTTGTCGATGTTTTTAATGAGGTTTAATCCGCCAAAACCACCGCCAATAATAACTATACGTTTCTTTTCTGACATAAACAATCTTTTTTACTGTAACACAATACGCATTAATAAGTTTGTATATTGCGTAAAATAACCTAATCTTTTTGCAAAGATAGTGCATAAATGTGAAAATACAACAACTAAAATTAAATATGTTGTGCAATCATGCCAATTAAAATTAATTATGTAACTTTGCAAGACATATAATCACATTATGAGGTTGTTGAGTTTAAGGTATTTGATAATATTTGCTTTTTGCATTGGCTTGAGAATTTCGGGGCAAGTAGCTAATGATGATGTAAAGACGTGGGCTAAATATGAGAGATATGCTCTTTCGAATAAGTTGATTAGTAGTCAGCCAGATGTGGTTTTTATAGGTAATTCAATAACTGATTTTTGGGCGAAGGAGTTTCCTGAATTTTTTTATGAAAACAATTATGTCGGTCGAGGAATAAGCGGTCAAACTACAGAGCAAATGCTCGCTCGATTTCAACAAGATGTTGTAGAGTTGCAACCTAAGATTGTAGTAATTCTTGCAGGAATAAATGATATTGCACAAAATAATGGATATATTTCAAATGAAAACATATTAAGAAATATAAAATCAATGTGCGATATTGCTCGAATAAATGGGATACAGCCAGTGTTGTGTTCGATATTGCCATGTGATTATTTTGTGTGGAGAAAGGATTTACAGCCTGCTCTGAAAATAGTAGAAGTGAATAGGCTAATTAAGTCTTATGCCAATTCTATGGGATTTGCTTATGCCGATTATTATACTCCAATGGCTACAGTTGAAGGAGCATTGAAACCACAATATACAAAAGATAGATGCCATCCAAATGGAGATGGGTATAAAGTAATGATTTCGATTATTCAAAAATCACTTAACTCGATGGCGAAAAAATAACAAGGGTTGTGTTGAGGGTAGTAGTTTGATATGAGGATACTGAAGATTTTAATAATATTTTTGATGGCATGTTTGTCGGCCAAGTCGCAGATAAATACAGAGCAAGTGATGCGTATTGGTCAAAATGCGATATATTTTGAAGACTATATGTTGTCGATTCAGTATTTTAATATGGTAATTCAAGCAAAACCCGAACAGGCAAAGCCATATTTTTATCGTGCTGTGGCAAAATTTAATCTCGAAGATTATAGTGGAGCAGAGGCTGATGCCACATTAGCAATTGAACGAAATCCGTTTTTGAATGATGTGTGGGAAATAAGAGGTGTTGCTCGCCAAAATTTAGGCAAATATGAAGAGGCTATATCTGATTATGATAAGGCATTAGAAGCACTCCCGGGGAATAAACAAATATTATTTAATAAAGCTCTTGCACAAGATGCATTGAAAGATTATGTGTCATCAGAAAAAACATTTAATGAACTGATGAGACATAATCCTAATTATGATAGGGCATATCGAGGACGTGCGAAATTGAGAATGTCGCAAGGAGATACATTAGGTGCGATATCGGATTTGGATACGGCATTGATGTTAAATAAATATTCTCACGAAATGTATGCGATGCGTGCAGGATTAGAAGCTACATCAACAAAAAATTATGAAAAGGCTTTGAGTGATATGAATGAGGCAATTAGATTACAACCTCAAGAATCCCAATATTATGTAATACGTGCTCAAGTTTATTATGGTTTAGATAATTATGATGGGGCAATGGAAGATTATGGTAATGCAATAAATCTCGACCCATATAATATGATAGCATATTATAACCGAGGAATCTTGCGTGCCGAAATAAATGATATAAATCGAGCAATTGAAGATTTTTCGGCAGTATTACGACTAAATCCAAGCGATTATCGAACATTATATAATAGAGCAATATTATATCGTAATATTCATGATTTTGAGAATGCTTTAGCCGATGTGTCAAAAGTCATTGACGTAGTCCCTGATTTTGCTGTGGCTCATTTTTTAAGGTCTGAGATATACAAGGAAATGGGAGATAAACGCAAGGCCTTTCAAGAATATGATAAGTCTATTGAATTGGTTAAGCGATTGTCGGCTTCTGAAGAAACGCGTAAAATTGGAGATCCATTTGCTAAGGCTTTTGAATCAAATGACCCAAACTTGGCTGACGTTGTTGCGAGGCAGTTTTCAGAGTTGATAAAGGTTAATCAAAAAGATGATATAGAGCAACAATATAATAGCAAAGATATTCGAGGTAGTGTGCAGAATAAAGAATTTGTTATTGAGCCTGAACCGATGTTTGTATTGACATATTATCCCTCACATTCAGAACTTAAAATTAAACAGAATTATATTAAAGATATTGATGATATAAATTCATCTCGGATATTGCGTTTCAATATTGTTGTTACGAATCGAGAACAAACACTGACCGACAATAAGGATATTGCATCACATTTTGAATCAATACAATATTTTAACTCATATTTGACAACACATACACCTCGAGCATTAGACTATTTTGGGAGAGCATTGGATTTTTCGGTAACGCGAAATTATAAATCTGCAATAACTGATTTGGATAAGGCAATAGCTTTAACTCCTAATTTTGCTATGGCATACTTTTTGAGAGCTATAGCACGCTACAATCAAATTAAGATAGATGATTTCGCAAGTGAGCCATTAAAGGGTGGTACTGATATGGCTAAAATTAATGCGATGAATCGACATTCAGCGTTAATGGCAGTTGTAGCAGATTGGGATAAATTGATATCACTTCAACCTCGATTGTCAATAGCATATTTTAATAAAGGGAATACGTTGTTGGAAATGCAAGATTATGTTGAGGCTCTAAAATGTTTTGACAAAGCTATTCAACTTGAACCCACATTAGGAGAAGCTTATTACAATAGGGGATATGTATATTTAAAATTAGGAAATAAAGATTCAGGTGTAGCAGATTTAAGTAAAGCCGGCGAACTTGGAATTGTTCCATCATATAACTTATTAAAACGACTTGCAAAATAGAACGATATCAATGGAAATTATGAGTGAATAGTTGAAATATTTAGTAAAATTTTATTGTTCCGTTTTTTTTATCTAAATTTGAGTAATTAATTAAAATCATATTATAAAATTTATCCTTATGCTTACACCTGAAGACATTAAAACCCTTGAATTGAAGGGCGTGACACAATGTGAATTGGAGTCGCAGATAAATCGTTTTAAGACTGGTTTCCCATTTTTGAAAATAGCAAATTCGGCTAAAATAGGCGATGGTATAGTGCAATTGTCGGCTCAAGAAGAGGCTGACGCTGTAGCTCGTTGGAAAAAATATCTTGCCGATGGGGGTGAGGTGTGTAAGTTTGTTCCTGCGTCGGGTGCTGCATCACGTATGTTTAAGGCATTATTTTCATTTGTAGAGGGTGAAGCAGATGTACCTGCCGAAGGTTCAGATGTGGCTCAATTAATAGCAAATGTTCATAATCTTGCATTCTTTGGCGAACTTAATGAGGTTGTCTTGAAATTGCATTCAAAAGATATTGACACCCTAATCGCAGAGGGAGAATATAAGAAAGTTATTGCTGCAATAATCCTTCCTGAAGGATTGAATTATGGCAATTTGCCAAAAGGTTTGTTGACTTTCCATGCTTATGCTGATGGGACAACTCGTACGCCTGTAGAGGAACAACTCGTAGAAGGTGCTCAATCTGCAACTGGTGCTGATGGTGTAGTTCACTTGCATTTTACCGTTTCAGGCAATCATCGTCAACTCTTTGCCGATAAACTTGTTGCAAAAGTGCCTGCACTCGAAGAGAAAATGGGTGTGAAATTTGACATCTCAATGTCGGAGCAAAAAGCATCAACCGACACAGTCGCTGTAAATCCTGATAATACCCTCTTCCGTGAAAATGGTTCGCTTGTATTCCGTCCTGGAGGTCATGGTGCGTTGATTGCAAACCTTAATGACATAGATTCAGCAGCAGTATTTATTAAGAATATCGACAACGTAGTCCCCGATTCATTCCGTGATGCAACATTACAGTATAAGCAAGTAATTGCAGGTTACATGATGCAAGCACACGACAAAATTGAACAATATTTGCGTCAAATCAATAGTGGAGATTATACTATTGATGATGTTAGAGAGATGATTGACTTTATGCATAAGGTGCTTAATGTGCGTGATGAGCAAATGAAGCATCTTGAGGATGCTGATTTGGTCCTTTACATAAAAAAGAAGCTTGATCGCCCCTTGCGAGTGTGTGGAATGGTGCGAAACGAAGGAGAGCCAGGTGGAGGTCCATATATTGCATATAATGCTGATGGCTCAACATCTCCTCAAATTCTTGAAAGTCACCAAATAGATTTATCTCGTGAAGATTATAAGGCAATGATGGCACAAGCAACGCACTTTAATCCTGTTGATTTGGTATGCTACATTAAAGATATTGATGGTAAACATTATGACTTGCCTAAATATGTTGATCCTGCAACCGGTTTTATTTCAAATAAATCATTGCATGGAAAAGAATTACGAGCACTTGAATTGCCAGGGTTGTGGAATGGAGCAATGAGTGATTGGAATACAATCTTCGTTGAAGTACCTATCGAAACGTTTAATCCTGTAAAAACAGTAAACGACCTATTGCGTCCAACTCACCAAGGTTAATTGAAGTAAGGCATTGAAAAGATAGGGGTGCAATATATTTTGCACCCCTTTTTTGCTTTTCAATTACGAAAATAGTCTTGGTTTAATGTTTTTGACCATTAGACCATGTTGTTATAAATGAAAAAGCATCGCAATTTTGCGATGCTTTTTTGTAATCTTCAAGTAGTGCCTGCGGCTTACTTTCTGATACCGAGCTCTTTTTGTGCAATAATTGCACGGTAGCGGTTGATGTCTTTTTTCTTGAGATAGTCAAGAAGACGACGACGTTTACCAACGAGCATCTTAAGAGCTCTCGCAGTGCTATAATCTTTGTGATTTGACTTCAAGTGTTGAGTCAAATGAGCAATACGGACTGAGAATAATGCTATCTGAGCTTCAGGAGAGCCAGTATCAGTCTTGCCCTTACCGTATTTCTCAAAGATTTCTACTTTTTCTTCAGAATTCAAGTGCATTCTTTTGAAATTTTAATTGTTAATAAAAAATGAGCATGCAAAGGTAGGTATTATTTGTGTAATAACCAAACTTCGTTGCGTTTATTTTCTAAATGTTTATTTATTGATCAATATTAATCTATGTTGGCTTTGTCTTTAACGGGATTGCGATAGTGAATTTTATCTTCAATATATTCTTGTGTCGCAATGAGTGTAGCTTTGGGGAGCTTTTCGTAATAGCGAGAAATTTCAATTTGTTCGCGATTTTCTGAAATTTCCTCAAGATTGTCGTTGAGAGATGCAAATTCTTGAAGTTTCTTTTCGAGGTCGTGTTTCATCTCGCCTGCAATTTGATTTGATCGTTTTGCGATGATGCACACAGTTTCATAGACATTGCCTGTATCTTTTGACAATTCAATCATGTCGCGAGTTACAGTGTTAAGTGGAGCGTTTGTCTTTTTGTAATCCATAATTAGTATAATAATTGTATTGTTATTGTCAAATATTTATTCTTTAACGTATTTTGTTGCGATTTTGTATATGTTATCAGCTTCTTCTCGGTTGGGGCTATCAGGATAGCTATTTATGAATGAATAGTATTCATCTATAACATCACGAAAGCGTTCAACTTTCTTTTCCTCTACACTTAAACTTGCTTCTTGATAACGAGCTTTTAATATAATTAATTCAAGTTCTTCTGTGTATTTTGAATAAGGGTATGCCTTGACGGCATTTTGTGCCACGATTACTGCCGATTGGTAGTTGTTGCCAAGGTATGTTCCCAAATTGTAATATAATTGAGCATTTTGAAGCTGTTTTAGTGTAAGTTTGTCTTGTAGCTCAAAAATTGCATTTTGTGCAATTGAAACTTTGTCGCTTTTGGGAAAGTAGTCAAGGAATGCTTGAAGTTCTTCGATTGCTTTAATTGTGCCACTTTGGTCGAGTTGAGGTTCTGGAGAGTCAAGATAGTATCCATATCCCGAATAGAATCGAGCTAACTCAGTGTATTTGCCTTTTGGATAGCGAGAGTAGTATGTTTGGAAATATAGGCTTGCGTCGAGGTATTCTTTGTTTTCATAATGACTTAATGCTAATAGGTATAATGATTCTTCGGCTTTGTCTGTACCCTTGAATACGGTTATTACATCTTTCAAGATGGTGTATGATTGAACGTATTTCTTTTTGGCAAAAGCTCTTTTGGCATAATCGAGCTTGTAGTCAGGGTCGTTGCTTTTTTGTGCTTTTTGGTATTCGCTACATGAACAAAGAAGCACAACTGATATTATAAATGTGAAAAATCTGAGCATTATTTATATGTAAAGTTATTTATTACAACTTGCAAAGATAGTAATTTCTCGTGAAATATTGGTAATGCGTGGATTGAAAATTGAGTTAAAAGTGGTTTATGTATTATATTAATATGTAAATGTGTTAAGATTTTCTCACTTTATCGTATATTTGCATCTAAATATATATAATTGTTAACATGAAAAAGATTTTATCGTTATTGTTTGTTTGCTCAGTATTGATGTGTGGAGCAAAAAACTTAGTTTACCATGATGCTCGTCAGTTCCCATTATTGGGCTCAGTTGTGCCGGTTGATGAGGGCTTTACTCGTTTTCCCAAAGCATTAAAATCACAAGTAAAAAGGGAGTTGTTGTACACATTAGGCACAAATACAGCAGGTATGGCAATTCGTTTTTCGTCAGATGCTACTTCGTTGAGTGCTAAATGGATTTCTACGCTTGAGTTGGAAATGAATCACATGACGCCGGTTGGAATTAGAGGTCTTGATTTATATACTTTAGGTGATAATAATGAGTGGACATTTGTGAGCAGTGTGCGTCCTACTGTAAATAAAAAAGCATCGAAATATGCTATTGTTGACGGAATGGAAAAGAAGATGAGAGAATATCTTTTATATTTACCATTATATGATGGAATAGATAGTTTGTATATTGGTATTGACTCATCGGCAGTAATTGAAGTGCCAAAGATTGATTTGCCTCGTAGAGAAAAACCGATAGTTGTTTATGGGACAAGTATCACTCAAGGAGCATGTGCTTCGCGCCCGGGCATGGCTTATACCAATATCCTTGAGCGTGAAATGAATAGAGAGTTTTATAATTTTGGATTCAGTGGAAACGGACAGCTTGATATGGAAGTTGTTGGTTTGTTGGGCATGATTGATGCAGGTTTGTATATTTTTGACTGTTTGCCCAATAATACAGCACCACAATTAAAAGAACGAATAGAGCCATTCTATCGTTATTTGAGAGAGAAACGTCCTGAAGTGCCAGTGTTGTTTATCGAAAGTCCTCTATTCCCGATAATGCGATATAATAAGGGAACAGCCGATGCTATTAATGAAAAAAATGAAGTGTTAAAGGCGTTTTTCGCAAAATTACAAGCCGATGGAGAAAAAAATATTTATTATATGAATGCTGAAGAGGTCTTTGGTGGAAATACCGAATTTACAGTAGATAATTACCATTTTACCGATTTAGGATTTCGTTATTTTGCTGATAAACTAAAGCCTTTGATTGAGAAATATTCGATTAAATAAATACTAATATAAATACATAATAGATCTTTTATGAAAAAATTCAGACAACTCACAGTCGCAATGTCGATTGTAGCTGCCATGATGTTTAATTCAGCAATGGCATTGTCGCCAAAACGCGAAATGCGTTCAACGTGGTTTACAACAGTGTGGGGAATTGACTGGCCCTCAACGCAAGGGGCAACCTCTTCGGCTCAAACCAAGCAAAAGGCAGAAATGATAGAATATCTCGATGGTTTTGCAAATACAAATATGAATGGGTCTTGTTTTCAAGTTCGTTCGATGGCTGATGCAATGTATCCCTCACAACATGCTCCATGGTCAAGTTACTTGACCGGAACTCGTGGTAAAAACCCGGGATGGGATCCATTGGCATATTTTGTTGAAGAATCACACAAACGTGGTTTGGAAGCATATGTGTGGTTAAATCCTTATAGATGGTCAACTGGAACAAATTGGACTACATCGTTTGACCAAGAATGGCAAAATAACGATATGATTATTGCCGGAACATCTAATACCAGTTATAAGACATTTAATCCTGCATTGCCCGAAACTCGTCAACATATTGTGAATGTGGTAAATGAAATTCTTGACAACTATGCTATTGATGGAATTTTGTTTGATGACTATTTTTATGCAAGTGGAGGAACCTCAGAAACCTCATCAGCGCCCGACTATGATGATTATAACGCAAGTGGAACAACAATGTCAATAGGTGATTGGCGTCGAGCTAATGTGAATCAAATGGTGAAAGATGTTTATGAAGCAATTCAAGCAAAGCGTCCTGATGTGCGTTTTGGGATTTCCCCAGCAGGTGTTGCCGGTTCATCTTCATATAGCAAGTATGGCGTGCCTTCTCCCTCGTCTTATGGAGTTAAAGCTTCAGATTGGCAATATGCACAAATATATTCTGATCCATTAGCATGGCTGAAAGCCGGTACGATTGACTTTATTTCTCCACAAATGTATTGGCCTACGACTCATAGCACAGCTCCCTATGAGCCATTGGCAGAATGGTGGAGCTATGTAGGTGATTATTTTGGTCGTCATTTTTATGCGAGTCAAGAATCTGCCGATTTAGGAGATGATGGTGAATTGTCAAATACAACAAGTGGTTGGGCAGAAATGGCAAAACAAACTGAGTTAACTCGTCAATATAATAAGAATAATGCTCCCGGTATCATATATTATAGTGCCAAATATATTAATGGACCAGAAACTACCGGTTTGGGCGATTACATGAAAGCAAATAAGTTTACCCACAAGGCATTGACTCCGCTTGTTACATGGAAAAACAAAACAAATTATGGCAAGGTTGCAAATCTCACATCGAGCGGTTCATCTCTTTCATGGAACGAAGTGAGCAATGGTAATGCTATTATACGTTATACAGTTTATGCTATTCCATCGTCAATAACTCTTTCTGATGCACAAATGGCTAATGGTGATGGAATTAGTAATGAATATCTTTTAGGGGTATCATACTCATCAACATATTCAATTCCAACGGATAAACAAGGTGATTATTATTATGCCGTGTGTGTGTATGATGGATATGGTAATGAATTTGAGCCTGCAATCGTTGGCTATCCAGAGGGAGAGTCTGAAACTGTTACTCTTGTATCGCCAGTAAAAGGAGCAACTGTTGCATGGACTGCAGATTTCTCGTGGTCGGCGGTAGCAAATGCTACATATACAATGGAAATTGCAGATAATAGCAATTTTGCAAATATTTTAATCCAAAAGAAAGGTTTGACTACCAATAAAGTGAGTGTTGATTTATCTCAATTAGAGGAGTCTAAGACATATTATTGGAGAGTGTCTTGCACGGAGTCTGGAAAGTTGCCATCAGTGAGTGGGGTAGAATCGTTCAAAACATCAGTAAAACCAAGTGCTCCGGTTGTAACATTGGTATCACCAAGCAATGGTGTAAAATTTGAAGACAACTTTAGCTTTGAGTGGAATGGTGTAAATGTAGATTCGTACGAATTGCAAATTTCTTCTCTTAAAGATTTCTCAACAATCAAATATAAGAAAGAAATCACTGCCGGTGCATCAAGAATAACAGAACCAATGACTATATCATTATTAGGAAAGGGTGTGTTTTATTGGCGAGTTTTGTCAAAAGATGCTCAAATGAAAACGTCAACATCTGAGGTCCGATCATTTGAAATTACTAAAATAGTTGTTGGAAGTTTTGAACCGGGTTATACAATTAAACTTGATAAAGATACTTATGCAAAGGTGGGTGATATGGAATTTACAAACCTTTGGTTCCGTTCAACATTGGAAGATTATGATAATATCACTTTTGGTGAAGATGGAAAGTTAAATCGTGGTTTCTGTGCAGTGGGCGATTATGTATATGTAGCAGGACGAACAGAAAATAGCACAAGTAGCACTATCTATCTTCGCAAAATTGATGGCAAAACGGGGGAAATAATATCTGATATTATTCTTGGCGACGAGGGTAAAGTTTCATACTATCCATGTAATGATGTAATAAAAGATTCAAAAGGTAATGTTTGCATTACTAATCTCACTCTTAATATTGGTTCAACTCCATTGTTAATCCATCAAGTTGATTTGGAAACAGGTGAATTAACCGAGGTTGCATCGTTGACAATGTCGGGACTTTCAAGTACTCGTATAGACCATGTATCGATATTAGGAGATGTAGAGTCGGGTGATTTTACAGTATTTGGAGCTGTTTCAAAATCGAATATCGTTGTTCGTTGGACGTTTGAAGGTGGTGAAGAAGTGTCATCGACATATACGACACTCAAGTCGTTCTATCCAACAAGTGTATCTGCAATGGGTATTGCTCCGGTTGTAATTCCGTTAAGTGAAAATGATGTATTTATTTCAGGGGGAGATATGCACTTAACTCGTTACAACTTCTCAACCGGACGAGTAACTGATTCATTTGCAAATAAAACAGCATTGACTCCTGAAGGTTATGAAATCAATGGTGGAGCATATTTTACCCTTAATAATAAGAATTATTTGATTTATCCATATAGTGATTACAATACCATTGGTCATGCGTATAATTTGACAAAAGTAAATTCAAATTATGATTATAATTCAATGGAACTTATGTGGGAGTTCCCTAAAGGAACTATTGGTGCGGTAAATAGTTCTACAATGCAAGCTGAAGTTGATTATATTTATGGCTCAGATGGTGTTGTATATATTTATGTATATGTGCCAGGAAATGGAATCGCTGCATACGAATTGAATGATACAAGCATTTCGGGTTTAGAAGAGGTTATGGCTCAAAATGCGATAATGACAATAAATGGTTCGCAAATTAACATTGGTGCTATTATTGAAAATATTGCTGTTTACAATTTGTATGGAATGCAGTTAGCATCTGAATCGAATGTTTCGGCAATAGAGCTTAATGTCGCTCCCGGTGTTTATGTTATAGAAATAACCGACAAAGGGAATGTAGTTTCAAAAAAGGTTATTGTGAAATAGGATTCGATTATTTATAAATTATTAAAACGCTATGCTTGACTATTCAAGTGTAGCGTTTGTTTTTGTAGATAAAAATAGGTGCAAAAGTGGTATAATCGCAGAATTTTATGTAAGTTTGCATAATAATTTAGTATAAGTCTATGTGTTAACTTAATTCTGCGAAAATGAGTAGAAATTCCTCTTTTAGAGTATTATATGATAAATATCAAGTGTGGATACATTGTCTGTTAGTAGTAATTGTAGCAGTGGTGTTGTGTTGGTTGTCTATGCTATTTATGGATTTTTGGACTAACCATGGAAAAGTAGAGGTTGTACCTAATGTTGTAGGGCTGAATTATATGAATGCACAAGATATTCTTGATGCAAAAGATTTTGATGTTGAGATTGATTCGATATATGATAAGCAAGCAAAGTATGGTCAAGTTTTGGCACAATCTCCAAGGGCTGATGAAGTAGTAAAGTTTGGTCGTACTGTATATCTTAAGATTAATTCAACACACCCCGAAGTTGTTGAAATTAATGAAAATTTATTGCATGTGTCGTCTATGCAGGCACAAAATATGTTAGTAGCATTAGGTTTTTCTCGAATAAAGATAAATGAAATCATTGGGGAAAATGACGATGAAGTAATAGAAGTGAAAAGTAATGGGAAGCAAGTTTTAGTTGGGACAAAGTTGCCAGTTACAGCTGAAATTGTGTTGACAGTAACATATACGCCCTCTGAGAAAATGTATGTAGATACAATGTCGGTAGATATGGCAAACATTATATTAAAAGACTCTATATTACAAGAGGAGTTTGTTTCAGATATCATTAATTAAGTTTTTTTGCAATGGACTATATAGAGTTATCTGATATAGATGATGAAATGTCGTTGTTATCTGATGAAGAATCAGGCGATGATGGTAACGAGATGTATGAGCACTTTAGGTTTGAGGCTGAAAAGGGTCAAACATTATTGCGTGTTGATAAGTTTCTCGTTGCACGAATGGAAAAATCGTCTCGGAATCGCATACAACAAGCTGCTGAAGCCGGTTGTATTCTTGTAAATGGGAATCCTGTTAAATCGAATTATCGAGTAAAACCATTTGATGTGGTTACGATTGTGATGGATCGTCCTCGATATGAACTTGAAATTATTGCTGAGGATATTCCATTAGATATCATTTATGAAGATGAATTTCTATTAGTGGTAAATAAACCACCCGGACTTGTTGTTCACCCGGGACATGGGAATTACCATGGAACTTTGGTTAATGCATTGGCATACCATTTTAAGGATAATCCGGAGTATGATGTTAATGACCCACGAATGGGATTGGTACATCGCATAGATAAAGATACATCGGGATTACTTGTCATTGCTAAAACTCCTAATGCCAAAACACATTTGGGGAAACAATTTTTCAACAAAACAACAAAAAGAGAGTATGTTGCAATTGTATGGGGAACTCCTAATCCCGAAAATGGTCGCATAGAGGGAAATATCGGTCGTAGTTTGAAAGACCGTCTCCAAATGGCTGTATTCCCCGACGGAGATATGGGTAAACATGCAGTTACCCATTATGAAACTATTGAAAGTTTTGGATATGTGTCGGTAGTGAAATGCCGATTAGAAACGGGCAGAACACACCAGATTCGTGTGCACATGAAATATATCGGACACCCATTATTGAATGATGCTCGTTATGGAGGAGACCAAATATTAAGAGGTACAACAAGTGCAAAATATCGACAATTTGTTATGAATTGCTTTGATGTGTGTCCTCGTCAAGCATTACATGCGAGAACGTTAGGATTTGTACACCCTGAAACTGGCAAAGAGATGTTTTTCACATCTGAAGTTCCAAGTGATATGACTTCCATGATTGAAAAATGGAGGTCATATATGACGGCTAATAGCTAAATTTATATAAGAATTAGTTTGAGGTAGTTGAAATGTAAATAAATTATGCTATCTTTGAATTGTAATTGAAATAATGTCAATAATGAATACTCAATATAGAACTCCCGAAGAATTTAAGGACATTGCTCCTATTGATGATTGTGATTTCAATGATAAAATAGCACAATTAGTAAAAGAGCCGGGTTTTGAACATGCCATTCGCTATGTGATGCCCGATGTTGATTATCCGAAATTTGTAGAAGGACTATTACAAATTAATAATAAACGTGAATTTCAACAACAGGTTATAGCTCCGTTTTTGGGAATGCTTGCTCAAAAAACAACATCGGGTCTGTCAATTAGTGGGATTGAAAATATTGACACAACAAAATGCTACACATTCATAACAAATCATCGCGATATTGTTCTTGATGCTTCGTTTTTGAATATGTTATTATGGCAAAATGGATTGCCGACTACAGAAATTGCTATTGGAGATAATTTGCTTGTTTATGAATGGATTAGTGATTTGGTAAAGCTCAACAAAAGTTTTATTGTAAAGCGTAATCTAAAAATGCTTCAAGCATTGACAGCAGCAAAACAACTTTCAAGCTATATTCACCATGCAATAAATGAAAAACATGAATCGGTGTGGATTGCACAACGAGAAGGTCGTTCAAAAGATTCGAACGATTTTACTCAAGAGAGTTTGATTAAAATGATTGGATTAGCTGGTGGTGGTTCTATTGCTGAAAATCTAAAGCAAATAAATTTATTGCCGGTTTCAATCTCGTATGAGTATGATCCCAATGATTACCTAAAAGCTCGTGAATTTTTGTTGAAACAAAAAGACCCAAATTTCAAGAAAAGTCAACGTGATGATCTTCTTAGTATGGAAACCGGTCTAATGCAGTATAAAGGTCATGTGCATTTTGAAGTGGGAAAATGTGTAACTCCTAATTTAGAAGCACTTTCGATTGATGCAGATAAAGCTGAAGTATTAAAGGTGGCATGTAATTCTATTGACGATATGATTCACGCAGGTTATTATATATATCCGATTAATTATATTGCCTACGATAAATTAGAGGGTACTCAAGAATTTATTCAACATTACTCTCAGGAGGAAGTTGTTGCATTTGAGGAATACATGCAAAAACAATTAGCCAAAATTAACGATATTCCTGATATGAGTGATGAGGATATGCAATATTTGCAACAAATGATGTTGACAATGTATGCAAATCCATTGAAAAATAAGCTCAATGTAACTCAATAAAATGAGATTGCCTATTTTGTTGATGATAATATTTCTACTACTTAATGGAGTAGTAGATTATTATTTATATAAACTAATCAAATATAAGGGTAAAAATAAGATATGGGCAAAGAGTTACGCTTTGTTCTCAATTATTGTTGCAATTGCCATTGTTGGGATAATAAGTTTGCCTCGTCGCACTGGCTCTGATGATACATTATATTTTATAATGTATGGATTAGTTTCCTATTTCAGCATTTATTTACCCAAATATGTGTATATAATAATTGACCTTATTGCCAAAATTCCTCTGCTATTCCGACGTAAACGTTGGAAATATATTTCAAGATTAGGAATAATTGTTGCTATAATCGCATTTATATCAATGTGGTGGGGCGTTTACAATAGAAATAATATTGAAGAAAAATATGTTGATGTTGAAATTATAGCATTGCCCAAAGCTTTTGATGGTTATAGAATTGCTCAAATATCAGATTTACATGTTGGATCATATAATAAGGATACAACTTTTGTAGCAAAATTAGTTGAGAGATTAAATTTGCTAAATGTTGATGCGGTAGTGTTTACCGGTGATATTGTGAATCGGAACTCTGCCGAATTGCTACCATTTGTAAAAACATTGTCAAGAATCAAGACGAAAGATGGAGTATTCTCTGTATTAGGGAACCACGATTATGGCGATTATAGTGATTGGGAGTCGGATTCAGCAAAACAAGCTAATATGCAACTGATGTATGATTTGCAAAAGCAAATGAACTGGCGATTGTTGTTAAATGAATATATTACAATATTTCGTGATAAAGATTCAATTGCAGTGATAGGTGTTGAAAATTTAGGAGATCCTCCATTTAAGAATTATGGCTCGTTGGAAAAGGCAGATTCGTTGATAGATAGGTCTATTACTAAGATATTACTTTCGCATAATCCTGCTCATTGGGACCAACAAATTAAAGATGATAAAGAAATAAATATTGCATTGACGCTGTCGGGACACACTCATGCAATGCAGATGGAATTATTCGGCATTTCTCCGGCGGTGTTCCGATATAAACATTGGGGTGGACTATATATTGATAGTTTACAACAAAAGTTGTATGTAAATACCGGGGTTGGTACGGTTGCTATGCCTATGCGTATAGGTGCAACACCTGAGATTACGATTCTCACGTTGAGAGCTAATAAATAAAATTTTATGGTCAGCTTTGAATCTATAATATCAAAAGAGCTAAATGTCTCAATCAAGTCGGTAGGTTCTACTATTAAATTATTAGAGGAGGGAGCTACGATTCCATTTATTAGTCGTTACAGAAAAGAAGTAACTGGCTCTCTCGACGAAGTTGCAATTCGAGATATTCAATTACGTCATAATGAATTAAAAGAATTGGTAAAACGCAAAGAATATATTCTTGATACAATAAAAGCCTCTAACGCATTAACTCCTGAATTAAAATCTAAAATAGAAGAAACGTTTGATGCTTCTATTTTAGAGGATTTGTTTTTACCATTTAAGCCTAAAAGACGCACAAAAGCATCTATTGCTCGAGAGCGTGGATTGGAGCCACTGGCAAAATATATAATGTCGCAATCATATTCTGATATTGAGATGCGAGCACAACGCTATGTTGTAGAAGAAGTGGCGTCAATTGATGATGCAATATCTGGAGCTTTGGATATTATTGCCGAATGGGTTAGTGAAAGTGAGATAGCACGCCAAATAGTTAGAATAATATATAATCGCTCGGCTGTTATTTCTTCTCATATAGTAAAAGGTAAAGAATCAGTTGCTGAGAATTATTATAACTATAAGGAATATTCTCAGCCATTAAATAAATGTTCATCACATCGCTATCTGGCAATAAAACGAGGCGAAGAAGAAGGAGTATTAAAGGTTGCATTGTCAGTTAATGATGACGAAGTTTTGGAGCGATTAAAACGTGTATTTGTGAAGAAGACGGCAACTGTTCAATCAGCACAATTAGTTGAGATTGCTATTAAAGATGGTTACAAACGATTGTTGCGTCCTTCAATTGAAAATGAAATCTATGCGATTGCAAAAATTAAAGCAGATGATAAAGCAATTGAAACATTTGCTGAAAATTTACGACAGTTATTATTGTCTCCTCCATTAGGGCGAAAGAGGGTTTTGGGTATTGATCCTGGCTATCGAACAGGTTGTAAAGTTGTGTGTCTAGATGAGCAAGGGAATTTGCTACATAATGATGTTATATATCCATGCCAACCAAAGTGCGATATAAAGGGAGCAGCGAGAAAGATAAGTTATTTAGTTGAAGCATATAAAATTGATGCAATAGCAGTAGGAAACGGTACTGCAAGTCGCGAAACTGAACGTTTTTTGCAAAATATTCATTTTCCTCACAAAGTGCAAGTCTTTGTTGTAAATGAAAGTGGTGCATCAATCTATTCGGCATCAAAAGTTGCCCGAGAAGAGTTTCCCGATAAAGACGTAACAGTAAGAGGAGCTGTTTCGATTGGTCGTAGATTAATTGACCCATTGTCTGAATTAGTTAAGATTGACCCAAAATCGATAGGAGTAGGGCAATATCAGCACGATGTAGATCAAACCAAACTAAAAGATGCACTCGATTATACAGTTGAAAGTTGTGTGAACTCTGTAGGTGTAAATCTTAATACCGCATCAATTCAATTGTTATCGTATGTTTCGGGTGTTGGGCCGTTATTGGCATCTAATATAGTGAAATATCGTAAAGAGTACGGCGATTTCAAGTCTCGACAAGAATTAATGAATGTGCCACGTATGGGTGCTAAATCATTTCAATTGTGTGCTGGTTTTTTGAGAATACCCGGAGCCGAATGTGAATTGGACAATACAGCTGTTCACCCCGAAAGTTATTATTTAATATCGCAAATGGCTACTGATTTGAAATGTACGATTCCTCAATTAATCGCTGATAAAAAACTTCAGAAAAGTATTGACTTGTCGAAATATGTAGATGATAGAGTCGGATTGCCAACGTTGAACGATATAATGTTGGAACTTGAAAAGCCCGGACGTGACCCTCGGTCTTCTATTAAGGTTATGGCTTTTGATGACTCAATAAAAACAATTGAAGATGTTAAACCGGGAATGGTGTTGAATGGTATAGTAAATAATCTCACTGATTTTGGCGTTTTTGTTGATATTGGACTTAAAGAAAGTGGGTTGGTGCATATATCACAATTGTGTGAGCACTATATTTCTTCGCCATCAGAGGTCGTATCAATACATCAACATGTGAAAGTAAAAGTGCTTGATGTAGATTTATCGCGTAAACGCATCTCCTTAACTATGAAAAATGTTTAAGTTTATGAGTCGTGTTATTATAAGTATAGGGAGTAATAGTCAAGATCGACACTTTCAAATGAATGAGGCTATACTTCATTTGAAATCAAAGTTTGAGACTGTAACGGTGTCAAATATATACGAAAGTGAAGCTCTAAATGGTAAAGATGCTCCATACTTGAATGCTGTTGCAATGATTCAAACTGAACATACAATCGAAGACGTTGCGAAATCACTTAAAGAGTGGGAAAAACAATGTGGACGCACTCCTAAATCAAAACTAAAAGGCTCAGTGCCCATTGATTTAGATATAGTAGTGTGGAATGATGAGATTGTTCGTCAAGCAGACTTCTCATATCCCTTTTTTATACGAGGATATAAGGAGTTAATTAGTTAGGAGTATTTTTCAGTTGATTAATTTTGAACAACTTTGTGAAATCCTTTTTCACGAAGAGATATGTGTGGTATATTATGTTTTACACATGAGTCAATATATCTCAGATGACGTTTTTTATGTAAATCATTAGATAAGATTATTGTATCGGGATTTACGATATTGGATACGTCAAGTATATTTCCCTTAAAACCATTACATACCAAAGCGTATTTAGGTTGACGTTTTATGTAGTCAAGTTTGTTGTTATTGATTATAGCAAACTCATCAGTCCCGATAATGATTGATGAGTAATTGCGATGAATACAATTGCTATTGAATTGTTGAGGAATAATAATAAAAGAATCAACACCTCTCTTGCCCATATAATCGTTATATTTTGTTAGACAATTATTGTATGACTGTTCAAAATACCCTCCACGAGCGGTGCTTATAAGGTATAAAGTTGTTGAATCGCGAATAATTAAATTAGTGTAATATGTGTCGCGAGGAATAAAGTATTCAGTTTTGCAATGTTTGGGCTTGCATAAGAAGCATAAAGTTATTGTAATGAAAATAAAAATTCCTGTGTTATAATACCAAAAACGTTTTTTGAAATATAGTGCTAATCCTAAACAGATTATAGATATAAAATAAGGAATAAATATCCATGAACTAAAATAAATGTTACCAATACCAGCCCCTGGTAATGATGTTATAACATCGGTAATATTATTAATTATGCTGTATAAGAAATCTATTATATAACATAACAGATTCGGTTCAATGCCAAATAATGTCGAAATAATGGCTATAACTCCACCAATAATAATTAGTGGCAGTATATATGAACTTATAATATTTGCGAATAGGAAATATAATGGAAGGCTGTGAAAGTAATATGCCGAAACTATACCGGTGCCAATCATAGCGGCAATAGATATGCAACAGATAGAGCATATTGAATATAATATTTTGTTTTTGCGAGCAATAGGATTGATTTTATCTGCAAAAATAAGAATTGTTACTACTGCAATAAATGACAGCTGAAACCCGATGTCAAATATAGAGTAGGGGTCGAAAATCAAAATAATTATTGCGGCAAGGCATAATGAATTATATGGGCTGTGGTGTCGTTGAATTATTTGTGCTATAAGAAAAGTTGTAGCCATTATGACAGAGCGAGTAACCGATGGGGATAATCCGGTGATAATAGCATATAACCAAAGTAATAGGATTGTTATGATATATCGAGTTTTTCGCCACCCAAAAATATCAATAGGGAACAAAATTAATAGAATAAATAATGATATGATGCCGATATGAAGACCACTTAATGCTAAAATATGAGCTAATCCCGACGTTGAATATTTTAATCGTTGCTCATCGGTCAACATTGAAGTGTCGCCTGTTATTGTTGTATTTAGAAATTCGATACAACCGGAAGAAATAGGAAGAGAAGCAATGAGATGAGTAATATTATCCTTGAAGTTTTGAATTTTATAATATATACTTTTAGTTGATGTACATACGTGAATTTTTTCGGGTTGAACAAACGATGATGTATATATTCCTTTATGGGAATAATATTTTGCAATATTAAATTCATCGGGAAGGTCGCGATTATCGTTTATTTTTGACAGAGTCCCAATAAAAGTTACTCGGTCGCCATGTTCAATTATTGGATTAAGGGATGGGATATATACTACGCTTTTTATTGGAGAAATTGTATTTATTGAATTGGATTCAATATAGGTGTCGATGTCGAGGATAATGCTTCTAATTTCATCAGAGGTTTTAATTGAAGATGCTACTCCACTAAATGTCATAGTCTTATTAAGATGTGAATCATCAATTAAATTAGGAGATTGAAATGATACATTGACCCAACCCAATACAACTGAAATAAAAATGAGAGTAGTTGTTTTTTGTTTCGAAAAATAGGTAAGTACTATGCCGACAATAGCAAATACAATCCACCAAAATTCGAGATTGAATCCTATAACAACCCCAAGTATGATGCCAACTAATATCGGTAATAGAGGGGTAATAGAAAATGGAATTTTAGTGTCGCATTCTCTCATGTTTTATATTGTTGCAATTACAACAAATAAACTGCTCACCCCAATTATTATCCATAATGTAATAGCTAATATAAGTGGTTTGATTCCAACTTGTTTGATCGAGGATAATGATAAACTAGCTCCAATTAAAAATAAAGTTAATATAAGGCCTTTTTTTGCTAACACCAAAAGAGTTGTTGTTATTTGTTGGGGTAATTTGCAATATGTGTTTATTATCATTGCAATAATAAACAAAAATATAAACCAAGGAATAGATATCTTACGTCTTTTATCTCGAAATATAAACATTGTAACTATGGCAAGAGGAATAATCCATAATGCTCGAGTTAATTTCACTAAGGTTGCGGTTTGTAGTGCCAATGGACCGTATGCTTCGCCGGCACCAACAACCGAAGATGTGTCGTGAATTGCAATTGCAGCCCAGGTGCCAAATTGTATTTCTGTTAAATTTAAGAATCTACCAATAATTGGAAAAATAAAAAGAGCAATTGCATTGAGAATAAAAACAATACCAAGAGATACAGCCATTTCATTTTCATTGGCTTTTATAATAGGACCTACTGCAGCAATGGCACTGCCACCACAAATAGCTGTTCCTGATGCAATTAAATAAGATGTCTTGCGATTGATGTGTAGCCAATAGCCAATTAATACACCTAAAATCATTACACCAAAGACTGATGCAATTGTAAAAATCATGCCATCGCATCCTGATTTTATAGATTCAGAAACATTCATCCCAAATCCTAAGCCAACAACCGATACTTGGAGTAGATATTTTGATGCTTTTTTGTTGAATTTTGCGTCTGGATTTTTGAATAGCAATGCAAACACTAATCCAATAAATAGTGCAAATGCTGGAGTGATAATGTTGGTTGTTCCTATTATTTCATATGGGAATACAACTAATGCAATTAATAAGTAATATATTATTTTATTAGCCATTGTATATTTTGTGAATTATATTATTGCTCCCAAATTTCCCATGCAGCAAAAGCTTGTAACAAGAGCATTTCTAACCCATTTTTAACCATTGCACCATATTGTTGTGATTTTTTCATAAATAAAGTTACATCAGGATTATATATTAAATCATAACAGATATGGTTGGGCGTAAGCAATTCATATGGAATATTTGGACAATTATCCACGTGAGGATACATACCAACAGGACTTGTATTCACAATTACACGATATTTGTCCATTATTTGAGGTGTTAACTCGTCATAAGTAATAATTCCATCTTTCTTTGTCCTTGATACGTATATTGGTTCAATACCAAGATTTTTTAATCCACAACTGATGGCTTTAGCCGCACCTCCTGTTCCTAATACTAAGGCATGGGTATGAGTGGGCTTTAGAAGGGGTTTTAATGAATCGCAAAACCCGATAATATCAGAATTATATCCTTTGAGTTTTAACCCATCATTTTTTGTTCGAATAAATTTAATGACATTTACTGCTCCTATTTCCGATGCCATTTGGTCGATGTCATCAAGAAATGGGATTACTTGTTCTTTGTATGGAATAGTAACATTTAGCCCATTGAGGTTGGGATTCTCATTAATGACATTTCTAATTTTGTCAATGCTTGGGATTTCGAAATTGGTGTATTTTGCATCAATCCCTTCTGAATCAAATTTTTGATTAAAAAAATTCTCGGAGAATGAATGTCCTAATGGATATCCTATTAATCCATATAAATGTTTTGGTTGCGTTGTCATAAATCTTTATTTCTGACTATATTTTTCAGTTGTGTTTAATAGCTCTAATACAGCGTTATTATCTTTATCATATAATGTTAAAGTTTTGCTGTCCTTGCTTTTTTTGTAGGATTCTGCTTTTTCAAGTGCTATTAAGATTTCAGACTCTATTGCCAAATCAGGACATGACATCATAGTTGAAATCAGGTCAAGAAACATTATTGAATTAGGTTTGCTTGCGTCGAGAAGTAGCGAACCATTAACGATATTGCAGCCCACACGTCCATGAACTTTTAGGTCTTCGAGATCTAATGCCAACTCAAAATTTTTGTTCTTGCAATGTGTACTGTTTACTTTAGTTATTTTCCACGTGCCATTTATAAATTCGAGATTTGGCTTGCGTAAAACCATTAATGGTTGATTGGTAGAATTGTAGAAAGTTAGATAATACTCGCTTCCTTTCTCATTGATTTTGATATATTTTACATTGGCAATGGCATCATTGATTTCCAGTTCATATTGAGCATCATGGCAATATCGTTGTGTTGATAACACATTTGAAAATTCGATATAAGAGTTGTTGAGTTTATATTCTGCATTAAGCGTATTGCAACCATTGTTGGCATACATTGCCTTTGTTGCTTCATCAAATATTAAATAAGGGCGTTCATCTCCGGCGGTCGTTTTATCTTTGGCTGAGTAAACAACCCATTTGCCATTAAGTATACTTGACGATAAAATCATTTCGTGTGTTGAATTATTCGATTCGCTATGTTGCTCTTTTTTCTTTTTGTTTTTTGTAGTCTTCTTTTCTTTGGGTTGAGATGTGTTATTAGTGATGCTTTCCTCTTGATAATTTTCACCGGAAATTGAAGAAGAATTGTTGGTAGTATTAAAAATGCCACAGCTTGATATTGTAAGAACTGTTGAAAGTATAAATGAATAAATTGTCATACGTTTCATATCGTTGATAAAATTGAAAATAAGAACAAAGTTAGTGAAAAATTGTGGATTTTATGAAAGGCCTAAATATAATTGGGAGATTTTATTAATTAATGTAGTTTATTTATGTAATTTTGTGCTGTTATTTTATAGTATATGAAAAATTTATTGATAGAGTTATTTATTGTCTTTTTTAAGATTGGTGCCTTTACTTTTGGTGGAGGCTGGGCAATGATTTCTATTATTGAAAAAGAAATAGTTGATAAAAGACATTGGGTAACAAAGGAGGAATTTGTTGATTTATTGGCTGTTGCTCAGTCAATCCCTGGAATTTTGGCTGTAAATATGGCAGTGGCAGTAGGAGATAAGATGCGAGGACGTAGTGGTGCAATTGTTTCGGCGTTGGGAACTATAGTTCCATCATTTACAATTATATTGTTTATTGCGATATTCCTCACACCCGATATGATTAAAAATAATGAAACGCTTAATAATATATTCCGAGGAATTCGCCCTGCAGTGGTTGCATTAATTATTGCTCCGGTATTCAAAACTGCAAAAGTTGCAAAAATAGGGTGGAAAACTGTTGCGATTCCCATTGTAGTGGCATTATTAATATGGTCGAAGATTCCATATATTTCAAATCCAATTCTATTTATTGTATTAGGTGGGCTTGGTGGATATTTGTGGTTACGTTATCAACATTCGCGATTAAAACAACGAAAGGAGGGTGTTGAACAATGATATATCTCAAATTAATGTGGAGCTACTTTAAGATTGGATTATTTGGATTTGGAGGTGGATATGCGATGCTTTCGTTGATTGAAAGTGAGATTGTTGGGAATGGGTGGATAACACGCCAAGTATTTACTGATATTGTTGCAATATCACAGATGACACCGGGAGCAATAGGCATTAATTCTGCTACATATATAGGTTATGTGGCTCCATCAGCAACTTCGCCAGAGTTCGCAGCTCCAATATGGGGAATATTGGGTTCGTTGTTGTGTACGTTTGTTGTTGTATTGCCACCGGCATTAATGGTTATATATACAAGTCATTTTATTGCTCAACATAAAGATAGTATTGCGATTAAAGGTGTGTTTTTAGGGTTACGTATCGTTATAGTTGGGTTAATAGCTTCAGCAGCAATGCTATTGATGAATACTCAAAATTTTGGCTCGGAACAATCTGAAATTATAAATAGCATCATTATTTGTATTTCGGCATTTTGCTTGGTATATTTTGCCAAACTGCACCCAATATTTGTAATAATTCTCGCCGGGATTGCCGGATATTTAATATATTGATATGAAGGAGTATAACGACGCTATAGAATTTCTTTACACAAGCATGCCCATGTTTCAACGTGTGGGAGCTTCGGCATATAAACCGGGATTAGACACCGTCTTACTACTTGATGAAAAATTTGGCAAACCTCACTTGAAATATAAGTCAATACACATTGCCGGCACTAATGGCAAAGGCTCAACGGCTCACACCCTTGCTGCCATTCTTCAATCAGCAGGATATCGAGTGGGACTTTACACCTCGCCACACTTGGTTGATTTTCGTGAACGTATTAGGGTGAATGGGAAAATGATTTCGCATGAGGCTGTCATCGATTTTGTAAATCGCTATCGTGCCATGTCGCTCAACTGCCACCCCTCGTTCTTTGAATTGACAATGACAATGGCATTTGAGTATTTCGCTAATGAAAAAGTTGACATTGCAGTGATTGAGACTGGTCTTGGTGGCCGATTGGATAGCACAAATATTATCACTCCGATATTGAGCATTATCACAAACATATCATTTGATCACACTGCATTTCTTGGCAATACACTACCCGCTATTGCTTCAGAAAAGGCTGGGATTATAAAATCGGGTGTACCGGTTGTTATTGGTGAGGCTCAAGGGGAGGTGCGTGAGGTGTTTGCTCAAAAAGCAAAAGAACAAGATGCACCAATATTGTTTGCCGAAGATAATCGCTGTTTTGATAGCGTTGAATCGTTAGACGATAGCGTTCTTTATCGGACCACACGCTATGGAGATGTCGAGGGGGAACTCGTTGGCGATTGTCAACCTAAGAATGCAACAACTGTCTTAACCGCATTGACATTGCTTGAAACGCAAGGACTTACTATCACACCACAAGCAGTCAAAGAGGGCTTTGCCCATGTAACCACACTCACTGGCTTGATGGGGCGTTGGATGACTTTGCAAAAATCACCTCATGTAGTGTGCGACACCGGTCATAATGTAGGTGGTTGGGGATATATCTCACGTCGATTACATTCGGTTGAGGGTACGCTCCACATGGTAATCGGTTTTGTTAACGACAAAGATGTGAGCCATATCCTCGAAATGATGCCTAAAACAGCACGATACTATTTCACAAATGCACAAATCGAGCGTGCAATGTCCGTAACCCAACTTGCCGAGATCGCCACCCAATGTGGCTTGATAGGGGAGCAATACCCCTCAGTAAAAGAAGCCTACAACGCAGCCCTTACCAATGCTAACCCCACCGATACAATCTTTATTGGTGGAAGCACCTTCATCGTCGCTGACCTACTTTCGTTCCTAAAGGAGAGAAGATAAAGGAATGTGGAAAGAAATTTCTTGTAGGGACACGGCATGCCGTGTCCGAAATTATTGATTTTGTTTCATATAAAACACAAAAAAGGTCGCGACATGAATGCCACGACCTTTTTTGTGAACTTAGAAAATTTTATTGATAGATAAATATCATTATTTTACAAATTCTTTACGAATAGTGCCGTCACTCATTTTGATAATATTGATACCCTTTGCTGGTTCAGCGAGCAAACGACCATGGATATCATAGCGTACTACTTCAAAAGAGTTATTGTCGGCTTCAATGCCCTCAACGCCACCAACACCTACTGTTACAACGCATGAAGCATAAACCTCCGATCCGTCAAAAGCAGTAGCTGTAATTATTGCTGATCCGTCAGATAACGCAGTTATGTTGCCCGATTGATCAACCATTACAACTGATGGATTGCTGCTTTCCCATACGATATTTTTTATTGTGGCATCCGAAGGTGAAACTGTTGCTGAGAGTGTTGTAGTAGATCCTTTATCTAACTCAATGGAAATTTTATTTAAAGAGATAGAAGATGCCAAAGTGATTTCATTGATATTAGAGAAATTTCCCCACACATCATCAATAAAATATTTTTCATAACCATCTTTGGGAACATATAGTGCCGCATTTGAATAATTAGAGCTATCAAATGATGTACTACCTGAGCATGTAGGAGGTGTAGTGTTAAGAGATACAACCTTCTTCAAATTAGTGGTATTCTGAAACACAGCATAGCCAATTGCTTCGACTGAATTGCCAATTGTAACCTCAATCAAGCCTGTGCAATAGCAGAACGCACCGGCGTCAATCTCGGTTACGGAATTTGGGATAGTTACCTCGGTCAATCCACTGCAAAATGCGAACGCATTCTCGCCAATCTCGGTTACGGAATTTGGGATAGTTACTGATGTCAAGCCTGTGCAACCTAAGAACGCTGACTTGCCAATCTCGGTTACGGAATTGGGAATGGAAATTGAGGTCAAGCCTGTGCAACCTGAGAACGCAGCCTCACCAATTGAGGTTACGGAATTAGGAATGGGAATTGAGGTCAACCCTGAACAATAAGCGAACGCTCGCTTGCTAATCTCGGTTACGGAATTGGGAATGGAAATTGATGTCAAGCCTTTGCAATTATAGAATGCAAACTCGCCAATTTCGGTTACGGAATTTGGGATAGTAACCGATGTCAAGCCTGTGCAACCAAAGAACGCATCCTCGCCAATCTCGGTAACGTAATAAGATGTGCCATTATAAGTTACTGATGAGGGGATTGTAACCGAACCAGCGTATTCGTTATATTCACTATTCCAACTGCCCTGATAAGTAACAGCGACTGTTTTGGCTGTTTCATCGGTAATGTTGTAATAAATACCATCGACTTCAAAGTCGTGAGCAAAAGCACTTGTGCTGAGCAATAGACCTACTATTGTCATCAGCGTTTGTTTAATTTTCTGTTTCATATTTTTAGGATTTGAGTTATCTCTCATCGTTATTTTGTTTCTCAATCCTCGACGAAACGATTAACGTATAGACATAAAAAAGGTGTGAGGATTGTATCTAATCTTATCCTAATTCCAGGTCTTGGCGTACCTTCTACACGGATAAGACGACAGCCCCACACCGATTGGTTTTATATACTATTACCCTCACGGGTAGGTATATAACTACCGATGTAGGTGTCATCGTCAAGTTATCTTCGTGTAGATTCAAACCGCCAAGTTTGGAATTAGAAGATAAAATTTCAATAACACCTTTTGATAGATTGCTCTATCAGTTTTTTATGTAATCGGAGGCTGTCTCTACAACCTCATTATTATTT
>CAJGDJ010000005.1 GCA_904502025.1 uncultured Muribaculaceae bacterium | reverse complement strand
CATCTCTGCTGACCTCCAAGAAACTTACAAACTTAAAGTTGAACTTCCTGAAGGTGTATCAGCTAACCGTATCGACCAATATGGTAAAGTTGTAGGTGACATGCTTTCTGAAGAAGGTGCTTACCTCTGGCTTGCTATCAATGCTCAAACTAACGTAGCTATCATTAAGATTGCTAACGGCGAACAAGTAGAAGACTACACTCAAGCTTCTGCTCCTGTTAAAGTTGCTATGAACTCTTCTACTCTTGCTCAACCTGCATTATTCTCAGTTGAAGAAATCGATGCTCTTATGGACGAAAATGGTGACTTGACTGCATCATTCTGGTCACGCAACCGTGGTTCTGCTCAATCAATCTATGGTTGGAACGAAGATGCTACTGAACAAGTTATCCTTTCATTGACTGAAAATGGTGCTAATGGTGAAACTACTAAGGGTGCTGGTGCTGAAGGTTTCGCTACATTCCAAATTGCTGATGTTACTTACTTCGTAGTTCCTATGTCACTCGACGGTGCTGCTCGTAGTGCTGCTATCGGTGTTTACGATGAAACTGGTAAACTCCACGCTACTTGGACTCCTGAAGGTGTTGCAACTGGTATGGGTCAAATGGGTTCTATCGCAGTTGAAACTATCAACGAAGAAGCTGTTGCTATCTACCGCTTCATCCCTGGCGTTATCGCTGCTAAATATACATTCTGTGTAAAAGCTGAAGAACCATTCGAAGGTCCTGCTGAACTTTACATGGTAGGTCATGACAACAACTGGGATCCTGCTAACCCAACTGTTATCGCTATGACTGAAACTGCTGGCGTTTACGAAGCTGTTCTTACTTTCGCTAACAACGAATTCAAATTCTCTGAAGTGAAAGGTTCTTGGGACGAATTCAACGCTAAAGCTATCTGCATCGCTAACGACGCTACAGTAGAACTTGACCAAGCTACTCCACTTTACAAATATGCTGGTTCTAACTGTAAAGCTAACATTGCAACAGGTAAAGAATACAAAGTAACTATCGACCTTATCAACAACACTATCACTATCTCTGAATCATCAGCAGTAGAAGGTATTGAAGTTGAGGAAGTTGAAGCAGTTTACTATAACCTCCAAGGTGTGAAAGTTGCTAACCCTGAAAATGGTGTATTCATCAAAGTTCAAGGCAACAAAGCATCTAAAGTTCTTGTTAAGTAATTAGCAGATAAATAGAAAACTATAGGAAATATAGTTCCTATAAATCAATACGAGCGAGCAATCCAATAGGGTTGCTCGCTTTGTTTTTGTGCTCTCGATATTGGGTCTTTAAGGTCTTTAAGGTAACTAAAGACGAGATTCTTAAAAACAGGTGGGGGATTGGTTGAATGGTGAAATTATACGATAATAGCATTTTGATAGCGATATTTAATATCTCGAATGTTTATTTGTGCGTTAAACAAAAAAAATGTCATTTTGTAGAGTAAATCAAATAAAAATACTATCTTTGTCGCTACAAAATACAGAAATAGTATATCTGAATAAATATTCATTAAGTTAAATAAATATACATGCGTATGAATAAAAAACTACTCCTATCATTAATGGTAGCAACTATCGTGTCAGTGTCAACAATTTCGGCTAAAGATTATTCAGTAACAAAGTTACAAAGTCAACCTAAAGAGGAAAATGCAAAAGTTCCTATGTCAACTTATGCAACAAATGATGCCAACTATGCTATGCCTGAGGTGTTAGCAAATCTTGGCACTCACTCTGTAGAAAACAAGCCCGTATGTAATATGCTTGCACGCCACAAAGAAATCAACGATGGAGCTTTTTTGTGGGCTCCTCTTGGAACAGATGTAGTGTATCGCGACCAATCTACCGGCAGCCCTACAGCTTGGAATTGGAGCGTGCCTGGTGGAGACAATGCTACTTTGACTACACAAAATGCAGCAGTTAAATACAACAAGGCTGGTCTTTATGATATGCCTACCCTTACAGTTACAACTGCTAATGGTTCAAGCTCATTTACCCCCGCTATGACAATGACTAATGAAAAAGATAATGAAAAAGTAAAAACAGGTGGTGTTGCAGAAATCACTACTATTGATATGCGTGTTCATGGTACCGCTTTTGGCACAACATATTACCCCGAAAATGCAACTTATTCATTAGGAGCAATGACATATGGCGAAGGTGAAGGATTCCTTGGCGGTTCAAACGCTAAAAACATTAAAGGTTGGGGTAACTTGTTTATGGTAGGACAAGACGATACTTACCTTGATGGCATCAATGTCTATTTCTACAGAAAGCCAACTAAATATAAGGAAGATGCTCGGCTCACTGTACAAGTGTGGTTGCCCACTATCACTGATTCTTATATGATTTTGACTGCAATGCCTTTGAATGGTGCTTACCTAAAATATACCGACATTAAATCTGACGGTGAAAATGGAGCATGGGCATTGACTTATGATGGAGCTGTGGCAAATATCACACTCGATGAGCCTATCGACCTATACGGAAAACCTTATTTCTTCATCTCAATCGAAGGATTCTCTAACGACCCTTCAAGTGATGACCTCTGCCTATTAACCGACCTTAAAGGAAAAAAAATGAATGAAGTAGAGCAAAGCAACCTACTTTCACATAACTCATTTGCACGCCAAGAAGGAGATAGCGACTATATGCGTCCGGTAGCAAGCTATGGTGGTGGAAACGCTACATTTGCTATCTGCCCTGTAATTCGTTCAGGCATTTCTGAAGCAGGTGTTGAAAATGTAACTATCAATAAAGCTGACGAATTTTCAGTTTCTGTTGTAGGTAAAACTATCAACATAAACACTGCTATTGCAGGTGAAGTTTACGTATATGATTTATCTGGCAAAGTTGTAGCATCAGAATCAGTTGTTGAAGGCGAAACCTCAATTGACCTCAACAATGTTGCAGACGGCATTTATGTAGTGAAAGGTCCTCAAGGCATTGCTCATAAAGTAATCATAAAATAATTTATTAATAACTAAATATAAAACATCAGTCTATGAAAATTATGAAAAAACTTGTTTTTGCTCTTTGTAGTTTGGCAATGACTGTAAGTGCATCGGCTCAAACTGAAACTTGGAAGTTTATTACAGCGGGCGATGGTTCTACTTACGCAATTAAAGCAGATGGTTCACTTTGGGCTTGGGGCTGGAACGAAAGTGGTCAGCTCGGTATCGGTGGCGGAGTTGAAAGAACAGCTGTTCCTCAACAAGTAGGCACTGAAACAAACTGGAAATGCGTTTCTTCAGGTCAAGCATATGCTTTTTTTATTAAAGAAGATGGCACAATTTGGGCTGTAGGTGATAACTCTAAAGGAATTCAAGGTGTAGGTGATGGTGTTAGCCACAAATCTCCTACTCAAATTGGTGAAGATAATAACTGGGTATCAGTTGCTGTTACTCGCTTCTTTGGTCGTAGTGCAATCGGTTTGAAAGCTGATGGTACACTTTGGGCTTGGGGAGAAGGTGAAATGGGTGCTCTTGGTC
Organism: uncultured Muribaculaceae bacterium; assembly: GCA_904502025.1. Lineage (GTDB taxonomy): Bacteria > Bacteroidota > Bacteroidia > Bacteroidales > Muribaculaceae > RGIG4079. The sequence continues at coordinate 67,662 of CAJGDJ010000005.1, read as the reverse complement.
TTGGCAACTATGCTAACCAATCAAAACCTAAACAAATTGGTACTGACACCGATTGGAAACAAGCAAGCGTAGGTAACTCTCACACTATCGCATTGAAAAACGACGGCTCACTTTGGGGCTGGGGTTTCAACGACTGCGATCAGTTGACTTCTCTTCCTCAAAATGTAAAAACTCCTACTCAAATCGGCACTGACACTGATTGGGCTGAAGTATTTGCTGTTGACCGTAGCTCATACGGTATCAAAAAAGATGGTTCATTGTGGGCTTGGGGTGCTAACGATGCTGACATGCTCGGTATTGCCGACACTTCAATTCACTATGTTCAAACTCCTGTTAAAATCGACATTCCTGGCAAAGTTATTACTATGTCGGGTTGCGAAAATGTTCGCGTAGTAGGTGTTGGTGAAAATGGTGTAATCACTAAAGTATATGCGTGGGGGTCAAATGCAGATGGCGGACTTGGTAATGGCGAAGGTGTTTCATCTGAATTGAGCAATATTCCTTTTGAAGCTAAACCAATTGAAATCGACCTTGGTGGTGCTGTTGTAAAATCAATCGCTTGTGGCCAAAGATATACTACAATTTTGACTGAAGATGGCAAAATCATTGGCTGGGGTAACAATCGTGCAGGCCAACTTGGGGACCATTCTTCAGAAGATCAAATGACATTCTCTACAACTCCTATCACACTTGGCGAAAAACGTCAAGAATCAGGTGATGGTGTTTACACTTTCGATGCACAACATATTCCTTCAGGTCTTGCAGCTGCTAAGAAACTCATTCTTACGGGTGTGTGGGGCACTAACGACTTCACTAACCTTTCTGCTTCTATTGGTAACAACGCAGGTTTCCCTCCTGCAGGTAATAGCTCTATCGAAGTTATTGACATGAGCCAAGCTGAAATCGAAGCTGGAGCTTCATTATATGTAACAATCGGTGCAAGTTCTTATGGAGCATTCCGTGGTTTGAAAGCTCTTCACACAGTGGTTATGCCAGTTGAAGACCAAGCTTCTAACTTCTCAAGCCTCCGCTCAGCATTCCAAAACTGTAGCACATTAGCAAACATCAGCTTGAAAGGATGCAACAACGTAACTTCTATCATCGACGCATTCTATGAATGTGCTATCACTTCAATCGACCTCTCTGACTGCGAATCAATCACATCTGCAACTGAAAGTGCATTCGACAAATGTGCTGCTCTTGAAAGCGTAGTTCTTCCTGCTTACATCTCTATAGGTAAATTTATGTTTGGCGACTGTCAATCACTCAAATCAATCGATTGGACTTCTTACGAAGGTTCTTCTGCACCTGCAATGGGTGGCGATGCATTCCAATACATCAATGATTTGAAAGCTATCACAGTTACTGTTCCTTCTGCTGCTTACGACGCATTCGTAAAAGATGCTAACTGGGGCAAACTTACTATCGCTAAACCTGAAGAAGGTGTATTCAAATTTGGTGCAAACAACATTCCTGCTTCACTTGCAAACGCTAAGAAAATTGTCCTCACTGGCGAATGGAGCACTGAATCATTCACTGCTTTGACTAATGCTATCGGTAACAACATGGGCTTCCCTAAAGCTGGTAACGATGTTCTTGAAGTTGTTGATATGAGCCAAGCTACTCTTGTTGCAATGACTGACCTCTATGTTCCTGCTGGTCTTTCTAATACTGGTGCGTTCTTTGGTTGTCGTGCTCTTAACACTATAATCTTCCCAAGCGTAGCTGAAGCTGCTAAATTTGGCGATTTTAACTCTGCATTCCTCAACTGTTCAGGCTTAAAAGAAATCGACTTGACTGGCTGTGTAAGCCTTACTGACTCTGAATATGCATTCTCAGGCTGTTCTTCACTCGAAAAAGTTACATTTGCTTCTGCAATGAAATTGAGCAAAAACATGTTTGACGATTGTACTTCAATGAAAACTGTTGACTGGTCATCTTACTATGGTGAAGAAGCTCCTGCTTATGTAGCAATCTTCGATGAATTTGATGTGAAATTTGGTGATATCACAATCATCGTTCCTGATGCAGCATTCGATTCATTCAAAGCTAACACTAAATGGGCTAAATTCAACCTTGTAAAAGCAAGCGAAGCTGGTGTAGAAGGTATTGAAATCGATAGCAACAATGCTTCTGTTGAATTCTACAACCTCCAAGGTGTAAAAGTTATTAACCCTGAAAATGGTGTATTCATCAAAGTTCAAGGCAACAAAGCATCTAAAGTTCTTGTTAAGTAATTAGCAGATAAATAGAAAACTATAGGAAATATAGTTCCTATAAATTAATACGAGCGAGCAATCCTCATGGGATGCTCGCTTTGTTTTTGTGCTCATGGCATCGAAGTCTTTAGAGTCGTAAAGGTCTTTAAGGTCTCTAAGGTCACTAACGACTTTAAGGACTCTAATATCCTGATTTTGGTTGACTGTATATTTGTCCCTACGATATTTAATTGTCTTATGCCCTTCTGCTCATTGTGTCATTCTGTTCTTTTAGGCTACATCTCGGCAATACAAAATTAAAACAAGTTTTATTTTTGTTATTGCTCTCGATTTGCACTAACGTTGACATCGTCTTAGATAGGCTTCGCCTCGGCAAAACAAATTTAAGCAAGCTTAATTTGCATTTGCACTCGGCTTGCACTATCTTTGTAAAAAATAATGTTATTATGAAACAGTATCTTGACTTATTGAGCCATATTATGGAAAATGGCACTCAAAAGAGTGACCGAACCGGTACAGGAACACGAAGTGTGTTTGGTTATCAAATGCGTTTTAATCTTGCCGATGGTTTCCCATTGCTCACAACAAAGAAACTCCACCTCAAATCAATTATACACGAATTATTGTGGTTCTTAAAGGGGGATACTAATGCAAAGTATCTTCAAGACAATGGTGTGAGAATATGGAATGAATGGGCTGATGAGAATGGTGATTTAGGGCATATCTATGGCTATCAATGGCGTTCATGGCCCGACTATAATGGTGGTCATATCGATCAAATTTCGGAGGTCATCGAGACAATTAAAAATAATCCCGACTCACGTCGCATAATTGTGAGTGCATGGAATGTTGCCGACCTTCCTAATATGAATCTTCCTCCATGTCATGCATTTTTTCAATTCTATGTGGCTGATGGTAAGTTGAGTCTTCAACTCTATCAACGCAGTGCCGATACATTCCTCGGTGTGCCATTTAATATTGCATCTTACGCGTTGTTGCTTATGATGGTAGCACAGGTTACAGGTCTTGAAGCTGGTGATTTTGTTCACACTCTTGGCGATGCTCATATTTATAATAATCATTTTGAACAAATTCAAGAGCAGTTGTCACGTGAGCCACGCAAACTTCCTCGCATGGTGATTAATCCTGATGTAAAAAGCATCTTTGACTTCAAATATGAGGATTTCAAGCTTGAGGATTATGACCCACATCCACATATCAAAGGAATAGTCGCAGTCTAATGGTTTCAGCCAGAATGACGCAAAGAGTTTTTTAGACAGAATGACAGAAGGGACTAACCCCTCCGGGTCGCTGACCCACCTCCCCTAAAACAGGGGAGGACTGTTTTTTAGACAGAATAATATAATGAAAAAAATGGTATGGAGATATCTATAATTGTAGCAGTGGCAAATAATAACGCAATAGGTCGTAAAGGGGATTTACTGTTTCACATCAGTGCCGACTTGCGTCGATTTAAGGAGATAACAATGGGACACCCTATCATTATGGGGCGTAAAACGTTTGAATCATTTCCAAAAGGTCCACTCCCCGGTCGCAAAAATATCGTAATAACACGTCAAAACGACTATCAACATGAGGGCATTGTTACAGTAGGGTCATTTTCAGATGCTCTCGCGGTGGCAGGCAACGTAGATGAAGTGTTTGTTATTGGCGGAGGGGAAATCTACCGAGAAGCAATTAAATATGCATCTAAAATCTATCTCACCGAGATAGATGCCGATGTGGTTGATGCCGATACTTTTTTCCCGACTATTGATACCGATGAATGGCAAATAGATGAAGAAAGTGGGTGGATAGCCGATGAGCGTAGTGGTGTTGATTATTGCTTTGTTTGCTTATCTCGCCAATAACCACTATCTTTGCCACGCAAAAATTGCAATGAGCTCCGGTAGTTCAATGGATAGAACGACTCTCTCCTAAAGAGTAAATAGCAGTTCGATTCTGCTCCGGAGTACCAAGATAAGCTAAGTTGATAATCTCACTGTAGAGATTGTGTTTCGATGCTTATTTGTGAAAGAATGAATAGGTATTTAATATTATTATTGACGATTTTTGTGTCGTCGATGGTGGCTCAAGCAAGCGATAATGAAGCTGTATCGAAGCCCCAAGGGAAAGCCATAATTCAAGTATTTGCAAATGTTCACACCGGCTTTGGTGCCGAAAGAGATGATCGTGGATTTGAACTCGATCGAAGCTATTTGGGTTATCAGTATTCACTTGGCAAAGGATTACAAATAAAGGCAGTGCTTGATGTGGGACAGCCCAAGGCTGTAGATGATTATCATTATATCGCATATATCAAAAATGCACAAGTAACATGGAAAACAGGCGGCTTGACGCTTGATGGAGGTATGATTTCCACCACTCAATTCAAAGCTCAAGAAAAGTTCTGGGGTTATCGATATATAATGAAGTCGTTCCAAGATGAATATAAATTTGGGAGCAGTGCCGACCTTGGTCTTTCGATAGCATATCAATTTGCCCCATGGGTAAGTGCCGATGCTATCGTTGTGAATGGCGAAGGATATAAAAAGGTGCAGGTGAAAGATGGGTTGCAATATGGATTAGGAGTAACATTCACTCCAATAAAGGGATTGGTGTTGCGTGGTTATGGTTCGTTGAATGAATCAGCACAAAATGGAGCAAAAGATGCCTATAATTGGGCTGCGTTTGTGGGATATAAGCACGATTGTTTTTCGCTCGGAGCGGAGTATAATATCTATCAAAATGCAGGATTTGTCAAAGATGCCGATCTATATGGATTTTCGGTATATGGTTCGGCAACATTGAGTAAGTTGGTAAATATTTTTGCCCGATATGACAAACTTATGTCGAAAAAAAATTGGAACATAGCAAAAGATGAAGATGCAATGATGGTTGGAGCTGAATTTAATGTGTGTAAGTATGTGAAGATTGCTCCAAATGTGCGAATGTCAATCCCTTCAGTAGTCGGAGCCGACAACAATTATTCGGCATACGTGAGTTGCTATTTCGGGCTATGATTTATGAGGCTATCGAAACTTATTGGTGTCCGATAAAACTTTTTAGAGGGCAAATGCGTGCGAAGCACGGGAGAGCGTAGTGTCTATAATAACCGAGGGTAGAGCGAAGCGATACCCTCGGAAAGGAATAATCAATCCTCCTCTCCAAGCCGTCCGGAGGACGGGAATGGTGCAAATATCGTGATTTATGCTATATGATTATTTCGCGTCTGTCAGACGCAGATGTGTAGATTGTAATAACCGGAGGTTTCGGTCTTTGACCTCAACCACGCGGTTATTATAGACGCTTCGCTTTCATGTGCTTCGCACTACTTCAATGATTTAATCATATATAGAGGGCTTGTTAATCGCAAAAAGAATCTCAATCGCATAAATTCAGCGATTGAGATTCTTTTTCGGTTCTATTTCGTTTTTTATTGGTGCTGCTTACTTCTTTACAACGATTGTGACCTCGTTTGCTACATTCCAATTGAATGTGAGGGTCGCAGTTGATGCTTTGGCATCATATTTCACTGATGTTTTTTTGCCGTTAATGGTAGCTCCGGCAGGTTTGGTAGTGATGCCGTTAAGCTCTATTGTCATTTTCTTTGACGCTTTTGCTCCTGCATAATCTCCTTTGCTTTTAATGTTGATTGTGGTTGATGATGCGGTTGCATCGCCGGTAAATTCGATAAGACGATAAGCATTTTCGGCAAGAGAACGTGTTGATTTTCGATCGTCTTCAAACAATGTGTAGCTTGACTTTACTCCGTCAACTGGGAAGTATTTCACAGTGTAGCAATCATTGGTGTAGTCGCCCGTGTTGCCCATTTTATAGTTGGCTTGAGGAATGAATGCTCCTGCACGCACAAAGAGTGGCAATACTTCAAGAGGAGCATTATAGCTGATGTTCTCGCCTCCATTATAGGTTATAGTGGGGTTGTTGTAGTCAACCCATTTGCCATAAGGGAAGGTGATGTGGCGAGATGTTGCACCTTGAGTCATGACAGGAGCAACCATAACGTCGCGTCCCCATAGGTATTGGTCGTCGATGTTGTCGAAACGAGTGTCTTGCTTGCTGTAGAAATTAAGCGGACGCACCATAGGGAACCCTTGAGAGGCATTTTCGTAGGCGAGAGTGTAGTTATAAGGCAACCATCTATAACGCTCGTTGATGAGGTTGAGAATGATGTTGCGTTGTTCAGGATATTTATATGGCTCGGCAACTTGTTGCGAGTGTGTGCGGAGGATAGGAGAGAATGTGCCGAGTTGCAACCAACGCACATATAATTCAGGGTCAACAGGGTTGGCTGGGTCGATAGCAAATCCACCTACGTCGTGGCTCATATATCCCATACCACTTAGTCCCGAATTGAGCATAATTGTTACTTGAGGTTGCAAACCACCCCAAGAGCGAGAAACGTCGGTTGACCAAGGATAAACGCTGAAACGTTGTAATCCGGCTGTACCCCCACGCATCATGGTCATGAGGCGAGTATCGGGGTATTCATCTTTGTATAGGTCGTAGATGATACGGCTCCATTCGTTTCCGTATAGGTTGTGATATTCACGAGCAGTCTTACCATTGTGGTGGTAGATTGAGAATGGGTGTACTTCAGGTTCGCCAAGGTCGCCCCACCAACCACCTACACCTTCGTCGGTGAGCTGTTTATAGCGATTGCGAAGCCATTGGCGAGTGTCGGGATTGGAAACGTCGAACATGCCACCCGAACCAACCCAAATAGTTACTTCGTGGGTGTTGCCCATGGAGTCGCGACAGAACATACCTTTAGAAGAAAGTTCGTTATAGTTATCAATTGCACGACCATTGGTCAATACGTATGGCTGAGAAATGATGATTGTGTTAACACCTTTCTTTTTGAGGTCGGCGAGCATTTTTTTGTGAGTAGGCCATTGAATGGGATCCCAAGATAAACGCCCCATATCTTCTTCTTTGCCATACCAATAAAGATCGAGTACGACACCATCAACCGGATAGCCCTCGCGTTTGAGAGTGTCAATCACGCCACGTGTTTCGGCTTCGGTTTTATAACCATATTTCGAGGTGATATATCCCATAGCCCAGAATGGCGGAAGCTCTTGACGACCGGTGAGAAGTGTGTATTCTTTCATTACACCTTCGAGAGTGCCACCTCCATTGATGAAATAGTATGATACCGGTTCTTTTCCTTCGGTTATGTATTTAATAGGGTTGCCCATAATCATTTCGGCGGCGGCATAGTCGTCGAAAAGTACGGCATAGCCATTAGATGAAATGAACAATGGCATTGTAATATTCATTTGGTTGATGCGTTTTTCGCCTTTCATGTAGCTATAGTTTTGTTTGTTGTACATCACAAGCGTATCGCCATTGAGAGAAAGGCTATGTCCACGTTCGCCTGCACCATAGTATGAACCAACACCTGAAGTTGCGAGCGAAAGCTGTTGTTTGCCATCAATTAATGCACGAACACCGTTATCGGCAATCATGCGATCGTTTCCGGCATTGATTGAAATGCTGCCGTCGTTTCCATTCAATACTACAATCACTCCTGATGGAGTGGTAAGTATTTTGGTGTTCCCTTGAGAGATGATCTCTCCGTTGAATTTTTGGGGAGCAAGTATTGCTGACTGAGAATTAGGAATAACTTCTCCTGCCGCTGAGTTAGAAACTTTGATGATGTTATCGTTTATGGCGGTAGCTGTTACTACACGTCCTGATGGAGTTGCGATAGAAATCACTCCGTTATCAGCCCACGATGCTAAAGAGATAGATAGCAAAAGGGCTATTGTTGCTAAAGTTTTACTGATTTTAGATTTGTACATTGTAAATATGGTATAATATTATCAGATACAAAATTAATAAAACATTGTAGATTGTGCAATAATGAAAAGATTTTGGCTGATTTTAATATTTATTGCCATTATTTAAGTGAAATTTAAGAATTAAATCATTAATTTTGCACATATATATAAACGCATAAAAATAATATCAGGAAAAATAGAGTCAACTTTTATTCAGAGATGGTATAAATTAACTATTTTATACATTTATATAAAAGCATTGAAAATTCCAATTATTATAGTTTAGGTATAGAGAGAAGTATATTGAATAAAACGATAAAACAATGAAGTTTTGTTAAAGTAAATTATATATACTTGAATTTTGGTTATGAGGGAGGTGTGCTACTGTGAAGTAGTACACTTTTCATTTTTATATGATGTTGATATAATTTTCAACTCTCAATTCTATTAGTTATTTTTGTAGTGTGAAAATAAAACAATAATTAGAAATTAAAACAATAAATCGATATGTTTTCAGGAATAGTTGAAGAAGCCGCTAAGGTCGTGGCTATTGAGCGTGATGGAGGCAATGTGCATTTGTCGTTGACATGCTCGTTTGTGAATGAGTTGAAAATTGATCAATCAGTGGCTCATAATGGTGTGTGCCTGACAGTTGTGTCGCTGAACGATGATAATTATACCGTAACAGCTATTCAAGAAACGCTTGATCGTAGTAACCTTGGAGGCTTGAAAGTAGGCGATTTAGTGAACCTTGAACGCAGTATGTTGATGAATGGACGTCTTGACGGACACATTGTGCAAGGTCATGTCGATTGCACAGCAGTGTGTGAAAGTGTAGAAGAAGTTGACGGTAGTCATTACTATAAGTTTGTTTATGAAGTTGACCCGGCAATGGCTTCAAAAGGCTATGTGACTGTTGAGAAAGGTTCGGTAACCGTAAATGGTGTCAGTCTCACAGTGTGTAACTCTGAACGCAATAGTTTCCGTGTTGCAATCATTCCTTACACTTTTGAACACACCAACTTCAAAAATATTATAGCAGGCACTCGCGTGAATATTGAGTTTGACATCATTGGCAAGTATTTGAGCCGCTTGATTGAATTTCAAAATAAATAAACGATACCTTTGAAAAACTTTTATGACCTTGTAGAGGCTCGTCAGAGTTGTCGTGCATACGATTCTTTTCGTGAGGTGGGGCCAGCCAAACTTGCACGTATCATTGAGGCGGCACGATTGGCTCCCTCGGCATGCAATTCACAGCCATGGCACTTGATAACCGTAACCGAGGCTTCGCGTTGTGTCGAAGTGGCTCATGCGTTGACTTCGATAGGAATGAACAAATGGGTTGACCAAGCAACTGCATTTATTGTTATTGTGCAAGAATCACCTAACTTTACAGCTCGTCTTGGCGGTTGGATAAAAAACAAGCATTTTCCATTGATTGACTGTGGCATTGTGTCGTCATATATTGCCCTTGCCGCTACGCAAGAAGGATTAGGGTCGTGTATTCTTGGGTGGTTTGATGAAAAACAGATGCGAAAAATTCTTGAGATACCACGTTCCAAACGTGTGTTGATGGTCATTTCGCTTGGCTATGCCACCGACACCCATCGCCAACACCAACGCAAACCCCTTGATGAAATGTCATCAAAAGAAAAGTATTAATAGACATTAATGAAATACTATTGCTTATAAATATGTTTAATAACTGAGATAGCTATTTCCCGGAACGGTCGAAATCGTCGAGCATGTATTTTATGTTGAAATAAAATCCTTCGGGAAGCTGCTTCGACAATTGTTTTAGGATAATGTGGTCGAAATGTGGCTCAATAAATTCGTGCCGATCTACGATATAGTTTGGACTCATGAAGTTTATTAAGGCATATTCATGTCCTATGTTAATCACGTGCCATGCAGTTTCTTTCGATTCTCCTGAACCTGTTGAAAGAATGGCTCGCAATACGTTGTTTAGCCGATTTTGCCAATGACGGGCAAGATTGTGTTTCTTTTTTGTTTTATAGGCATAGATGAGATAATTCATTTGTTGAAGATTGAAAGGATCATCTTTTAATGACATTTCAGCATATTTAATTATAGAGTCGCATTCCATGCGTGAAAGATGTTCTTTGTAATACAAGGTTGAGATTGAACGGGTGTAATCCGATTTTTTATATGGTTTGTATTCAGGTTGGAACACATAACCAAAATAAAGTTGACGATACTCGCTGACACTCATTGTAGGGTCGTTTTTTTCGTAACGTTTCATGAGTTTATCATATTTTCGAGAGTCGGCAAAATCGCGTATTTCTTCCATATTAGGGGATTTATCCCGAGTGGAAGTCGAATCTATTTGGGCATTTGTGGTGAATGCAAATGAAGTGATTAATATGATGAGAAGTGAGAGAAGTCGGGTCATAAATACATTTGTTTTTATTGACATATAAGTCCAATCTATTTTACAAATATAATGATTTATTTTGTAAAATGTTGATTAGTCAATACTTTTTGACACGAATTAGACTAAATTATAGCGGCAACTTCTTTGAAGGCGAAGGAACGATAGACGTTGTTGGTGTCGCGTAGGGTGATAATGCCATCGGGGGCAACATCGGCAATTTGAGCATCAAATCGATTCCCATCGGGTGTAGCGTAAGGGTAGAAGCCATCTTTGTGCCAAAGTTTAGAGCAATATTCTTTATGAAGTGTATCAAATTGTTGTGTAGAGTCGTAGTGGTCAAATGTTGATACAATTTCATCGGTTACCTTTTCAAGTATGTCATCAAGAGAGTGTGTTATTTTAGTAAAATGAGTTAATGAAATTGGATTTGGTGCGTCGGAAATAAATTTTTGTTGATTGATATTCAATCCCACACCTACGATTGATTGAGAGATATTATATCCTGAAAGTGTATTTTCGATAAGAATGCCACATATTTTCATGTCGTTGACATATATATCGTTGGGCCATTTTATAGAAACTTTTTGGTTTGGAATGTGTCGTTTTAAGGTGTTTACAATGGCGATGCTTACAGCTTCGGAAAGGTAGAATTGTTGGCGGGCAATGATGTTTTTAGGACGTAAAAGCACTGAAAACGATAGGTTTTTATTGGGCTCTGATTCCCAAGAATTGCCACGTTGTCCACGTCCGGCGGTTTGGTTATAAGTCGAAACGACTGTGGCATGAGGCAAATCAATGGCTCTACCTGCAAGATAACTGTTGGTAGAGCCTGTTGACTGTAGTTTGATTATGTTTTTAGATGGAATCGCCATCGTTTATTCTAAAGTGATGGTACGAGAGTTGTCATCGTTTACGATGATTGAAACTTTCACAGTGTCGTTAGGGAGTATATCGGCAATTCGTTCAGGCCACTCAAGGAAGCATAATGCACCAGAGTCGAAATAATCCTCAACGCCAATGTCGAATGCTTCTTCGAGCGAATCTAAGCGATAAAGGTCGAAATGGTATATCAACTCGGCGGTTGTGTCGCTACGATATTCGTTGATGATTGAAAAAGATGGAGAGTTGGTAGTGTCATCTTCAACACCAAGAGCTTTACACAATGCATTAATGAACGTTGTTTTGCCGGCACCCATTTCGCCATAAAAGGCATATACGGTTTCGTCGCCCATTTCTGCCACAAATTCGTGGGCGGCTTGAGCGATGTCGTCAATTGATTTTAGATGTATAGTTCTCATAATGTTGCAGTTTTTTATTTAGCTGATAATGTGATTAACGGAATAATCATTTCTTCGAGAGAAATGCCCCCATGTTGGAATGTGTCGGTATAATACTGCACATAGTAGTTATAGTTATTGGGGTAGGCAAAAAAGTCGCGATTGCCGGCAAATATGTAGGTGGTAGAAATATTTGGAGATGGAAGTCCATAGGCTTCAGGACGTTTAATCTCATATACTTGCTTGGGGTTATAGCTTAAGTTTTTGCCAAGTTTATATCGAAGGTTGGTATTAGTATTTCTGTCTCCTACAACTTTTATCGGATTATCGACACGAATAGTGCCGTGGTCGGTAGTAAGAACTATTTTATACCCTTTTTCGGCGATTTTACGGAATAATTCAAGAGCAGATGAGTGCTTAAACCACGATTCAGTCAAAGAGCGATATGCAGCATTGGTAGCAGCTAATTCGCGAATCATCTTTGACTCGGTGCGAGCATGCGATAGCATGTCGATGAAGTTTAGAACGATGATGTTTAGGTCATTGCTCTCAAGGTTAGAAAATTCACGAATGAGACGGTCGCCGGCAACAGAGTCGTTAATTTTATTGTAAGAGAATTTGCATTGACGGCGATAACGATTGAAAAGAGTTTCGATTAAAGGAGATTCGTTGATGTTTTTTCCCTCATCTTCATCTTCGTCAATCCATAGGTCGGGAAACATTTTCTCGATTTTCGATGGCATAAGTCCTGAAAATATCGCATTTCGAGCATATTGCGTTGCTGTGGGTAGAATTGAGCAATATTGGTCTTCTTCAAATGTAAAGTAATCGCTCAACAATGGTTTAATGGTACGCCATTGGTCAAGACGGAAGTTGTCAATGAGAATGAAAAATACTTTTTCCCCATTATCGAGTAGCGGAAATACTTTTGATTTGAAAATATCGGGACTCATAACCGGGTGATTATCGGTAGAGAGCCATTTCTCGTAATTCTTTTTTACAAATTTATAGAAGGTGGAGTTGGCTTCGATTTTTTGCATGTTAAGAAGCTCGTCCATGTTGGTGTCGGCAGATGCCAATTCCAATTCCCAAAATACTAATTTGCTATATAGCTCATACCAATCTTCAATAGAGGAAGCATTTGATATGAGTGTTGTGATGTTGTTAAACTCTTGGCGATAGTCAGATGTGGCTTGTACCGATACTAATTGCTCACTATGTAGATTTTTCTTTATAGAAAGCAAAATTTGATTTGGGTTTACCGGCTTGATGAGATAGTCGGCAATTTTGTTGCCAACAGCTTGGTCCATGATGTTTTCTTCTTCACTTTTTGTAATCATGATGACAGGAATGTGTGGCGAAATTTGTTTGATTCGCGACAAAGTTTCAAGCCCGGTTAATCCCGGCATGTTTTCGTCAAGAATTATGAGGTCGAAATGTTGCGATTCGACTAATTCAAGGGCATCACGACCATTGTTAACGGTCATTAGGTTGTACCCTTTGCTCTTTAAGAACATTATGTGAGGCTTAAGGAGATCAATTTCATCGTCGGCCCAAAGTATGGTGTGAGTATTCATTGTTTAAATTTGTTTAGGTTAATATATCAAGGCATATCAAAAAGTGGGTCATCACCCTCCGACCCAGTGGGATATGTCGGTTGTTTTGACTTGTTTTGTTGATTTTGGTCGGGTTTGGGTTGAACCGTTTTATTTTGTTTTGCCGGAGTATTTATGCTATTTTCTTTTTGTGCCGATTGAATGTTTTTATCGGTTGTCATGTTGTTTGACAGTTCCTCCTCTTGTTTAACAGGGGGAACGCTATCAGCCGTTTCTACTATTGGTTCGGGAGTAGGTATTCCTTCACTTTCGCCATATTCGTCGGGTGGTAACACATTTTCTTCAGTGGCTTTATAGTCTTCTTCGCCAATGAAGTTGAAGTATTCTTCAAATGATCGCCCTTCTTTAATAAGTAAATCAAAGTTTGCTGCACTGATTTCAACCGGACGCACGTGTTGTGGAAGTTTGAAATCGGCACTTTCATTCATTATTTTGCGATATTGTTTCAATTCATCAGTGTTATTGCAGCCTTTTATGATAACCAATCCAAGTTGCTCGAAGTTCATTAATTCAAGGTCAAAGTCTTTGACTGTGAAAGAAGTGAAGTTGTGTCGAGCAACTTCATAAAGAAGTTGATTGGCCGAAACTTTATCGGAGGGGAATAATAATACCAATAGTTGAGGCTCTGCAGCATTTATAGTAAATTCAGCCGGTTTGTCGGCATTGGCATTAGCAGTAGAGTCGTTGCTTAGTCGGGTGCTCCAAATCATGCCACGCAAATTGGAAGAAGTGCTTTCTAATTTACGCCCTTGAGCCATTTGTTTGAGGTAAGCCGATGCAACAGGAGTTATGTCGGTATCGGGATATTTTTCAAGCAATTCTTTTAGAGTGGCGTTGAATTGTTCAGAATTGTTTTCGGTAACGAATGCGAGTGCATGAAGGAACATAAATTTAGGCATGATGCGACTGAGCGGGAATTTTTCAGTCATGTATTTATATGCGTCATGAACTTCTTGGTTGCGATTGTTGAGATAGTTGTCGTATGCAGTTGCATATAATGTTTCTTGGTGTGTGTTCATCATCTTGAGGTTCTCGAAATAGTTAGGGTCACGCATGGCGATGCCATAGCCACTTTCGGGGAATTGCTCAAGAATCAAATCGCGATATTTATTGGCTTCGTTAACATTATTGTCGCGAACAGCCATGATATACATATTGTAGTATGTGTCAAGTCGATAAATATTATCGGGATAACGAGATAACAATCGGTTAAATTCAGAGCGAGAAGCTGTGAAATCTTCCATTTTATCTTTTAGGATAATCCCCATGTTGTATAATCCTTCTTGAATAATTTCGTGGGAAGTCGTTTTTTCGACATCGTTTTTCGGGATTTGTTTAAGATAATATTCGGGATAATGAGGGTCTTCAGCTCTCTTGATTTCTTCTTCCGACAATTCGGGAGCATCTTCTCCGGCAACAATGCTGTCGGCATCTTCGTCATACTCATTATCGCTGCCACTTTCAAAGTCGGAGGTATTAAACGATGCTTTATTTCTGCGTCGCCAGTCGTCTTCAAGTTTTCGACTACCCCATGTTTTTTGGAATTCGGTTTTCCCTGCATTCTTTGTAGCGGTATTATAGAAATACCAAGAATCGTCGGTGTTGAGAGTGAAAGTTTTAGGGGCAGAGTTGCCTGTGTTTTGCAAATTTGAGCCTTGGGCACGTTGTTGAGCAAGATATTCTTCTCGTTTTGCATTTTCGGCTTCTTCTTCCTCTTTCTTTTTAAGTTCTTCGATTATCTTTTCAATCACTTTGTTGAGTTGCTCGGGAGTCATTTCGGATAATCGCAACAAAGAGTCTTGAAGAGTTACGTTTTGAGAATATACAGCCAATTCATCAAGCACGTCGGAGCGACGTTTTATTTGTTGATAGTTAGGATAGTTTTCGGGCAATTGTGGCACAGCTTCGGAGTAACATGGTTGTGCTTTGTCGTAGTTGTGTCGAATATAGTATAAGTTTCCAAGTGTTACTTGATTTATAGCTTTATCAATGCCGTTTCGAGTGCTTTTTTCATTTGCAAGTTCATAATTTTCGATGGCATTAAGAGTGTCCTTACGCGAGAGATACAGATTGCCAATTGCATAGTAAACTTGGTCGAGATATTCTTTGTTGCGGTCATATTTCACCATGCGTTTAAGTGCTTTTACTTCAGGTTCGATGTTTTCGCCTGAATATACTTCGCTTTGTTTTATGCGAGCATTAAATTTGGTGCGATATGTAGCATTTGAAGCACTCCCGGCTTTTTTGAATGCTTCATAGGCTTCTTGTTTTTTGTCTAAACGAGAATAAAGTTGTCCGAGAAGAAATTGTAAGCGTATTTTTTGTTCTCCTTTTGCATATTTTATTGCTTTTTGCAAGTGAGGAACAGCCTTTTCATAATCGTTTAATTTGATGTAATAGTTGGCATAGACGTTGTTGTATAGATCGCGATGTGTGTCGTTTAACAATTCGTCCTCTTTAATTTTTACGATAATGTTTTCGGTTTCAAAGAGCCATTCAAGTGCACAATAACATCGAGCACGCCACAATTTCGCTTCAAGAACGGTTTCAGGAAGCCACCAAAAATGTTTAGAGGTGTAGAAAAACGTCGAAGCCGCACCAAGGAAGTCGCCGTTGAAAAATTGGCTACGCCCCATCATTAGCCATGCGTTGTGAAGGAATGGGTTATATTCCTCTCGCTTAAGCCATTCTTTGTATTTGGCATCTTGTTTACCCGATTTTTTCTTAGGACGTTTTGTTATCGAACGAAGTTGTATTGCTTTTTGAGCTTTTTCGATTGAGCGGTCGAAATTGCCATTGGGTTGAGGGGCTTTAGTGTTGATGCGAGCTTCGGTAGGGTGCATAAATAGCAGTTGGCTATAATCGTCTTCATATTTCCCCTCCATTTCTTTTATTGTTTCTTTGAAATGAGTGTCGCCGTTAAAGTAGATGTTATATCGGGTGATGAATGCTTGATATTTGCGATTGGCGGCATTGTTTTTCTTTGCAGAACATGAAAAAAGAGCTGAGATTAATACAATCACAGAGAAGAAAAGCAATATATGTCGGCATTGGCGATATTTCATCTATATTTTAACGTTAACTAACGTGGGTTTATTGCATTTAGAGCCGAAGCATTGCTTGGCTCTAAACTGTGTTATAGCTTTAATGTAGCTTGTTGAGGAGATGATTTGGCTGAAGTTGCTCCATCGGGATATACCACTCGAGAATGATATATGGTGCTCACACGGTTTATAAAAGCCTCTTTAATTACTTTGATGTCGCGGAATGATATAGGAGAGTCGTTGTGTAATCCTTCTTCAATTTGTGAGTCGATGATGCGATTGACAAGAGCCGTTACTGCACTGACCGAATGGTCGCTTAATGAGCGTGAAGCAGCTTCAACAGCGTCGGCCATCATCAATACAGACGTTTCTTTGCTTGTGGGATTTGGTCCCGGATAAGTGAATGCCGCTTCATCAACCACTTCATTGGGGTGGTTTTGACAATATGTAATGTAGAAATATTTAGCCTTGCCACAGCCATGATGTTGGCAAATAAAATTGTGAATTATTTTTGGTAATTTGGCTTTAGTGGCACGTTTTAAGCCATCGTTTACGTGGTTGATTACAATCTCGGCACTTCTTATTGGATCGAGAGCATCATGAGGATTGACTCCACGTTGGTTTTCGGTAAAGAATGCCGGATTGTCGATTTTGCCAATGTCGTGATATAAAGCACCTGTTCTCACAAGTTGCACATTGCCTCCTATTTTTCCTACGGCATCGGCAGCTAAGTTGCTCACAGCCATAGAATGTTGAAATGTACCGGGACATTGTTCTGATAGCTCTCGAAGTAAGGGACTGTTGATGTCGGATAACTCAACGAGCGTAACAACAGAGATAAATCCGAAAAGTTTCTCTATCACGAAAATGAGAATATATGCAAAAGAGGTTAGTACCGCATTTATTGCAAAGAAGCCAAGTACTCTTACAACTGAGTCAGATAGTGTGCCATTAAGAAGAATTTCTACTGCAATGTATGAAGTAATGTAGGCAATAAAAACAAACAACGCAGTGCGTAACAATTGAGAGCGTTTTGATAATTCTTTAAGCGAGAAGATTGCCGCCGCTCCGGCACAAAATTCAACAATGATAAATTCAAGGGGGAATGGTGCAAACGATGCACATATCAAAATTTCAACAATATGGCAGAATATGGCAGTGCGAGCATCAAAAAATACTAAAATCACAATTGGGATAATAACAAATGGCACGAGATATATGCCATTGCCAAATAAAGAGGTTGCAAAGGTGGCACATATTGCAAACACTCCGGTCATTAATAGAATGAATAACAGATTCCCTTTGCGATAGATTGTGTCGTGGCAGAAGTTTTGCAAGTAAAGATACAAAACAGTGATTAAAATCAACACAAATAGCGATTGCCCGATGATTTTGAACCATTGAGTTTTATTTGTTTCGGGGTCTTGCTTTTTCAGCATGTCTTGGTAGGTGTTAAGAATGCGGTAAAGCTTGTGCGTAACCACTTCTCCACGGTCAATGATTCGTTCATTTTCCATTATGACGCCTATAGGAGCAGTGGCACGAGCCATGTCATCGTTGTATGCTTGTTGCGTACGGCTTTCGTTTATAGTGATGTTGGGGTTGAGAAGTCGAGGCAAATCAATCTCTTTCATGAATTTGCGAGAAAGGGAATCTTGAGCCAGTGAGTCAATCATGAGATATAGTTTGCGTGGCGAAATAAAATTTTCAGTAGAAACTTTCTTAAGCACTTTGCCATCGAGTAATCTCAATGTGGGTAATTTGCCACTTTCGATTTTTGAATACATATCGGCAGTAACGATGCCTAATTCATAGCGTTCACGTATTTTTGCTGAGATTTTGGTGTAAACCGAAGTATTTTTTGACACGATAGCTAAAATGCTGTCAACGATGCTGTTATTTCGTTGACAAATAGGAGTAAATGCTTTGTTGATAGAGTCGGTAACTTCGGCAGTGTCGGGGTATATGTATATCTCAAATGGAGCTCTGAGCATGTTATGTTCCCATGGCCGGTTTTCTTCGTATGTGATAGTTTGACTTTTGCTGCGAGGCAAAAAATATACTATCATTGCCGCAGTGGCCACTAAAAAGATAATATGGGTGGTTATTTTTTTTGAATCGAGCTTCATAACTTGATTTTTATAATATAATGGTTAATATATTCGGCTTGTTTGCTTCACTCCGTTTATTTTTTTTACTTTATTGCATAAGTCGGTAACAACTTGAGTGTCTTTGACCAATACTGATAATTGGCAACTAAAAACGAAGTTTTTAGCTTCGATATTTAGTTTGCGAATATCGATGTTGAGTGTTGAGGAGATTAATTGAATAAGTTCTTGCAATATGCCAAATCGGTCAAGTCCTTCGATGTGTATGGTCGCAAGGAATTTTTGTGTGGAAACTTCCCATTCGGTCGATACAATACGAGAACCATATCCGGCTTTTAACATCATTGCACGAGGACAATCCAACGCATGAACAATCACTTCGTTGTTTTCATCGATAAAACCTAAAACATCATCTCCGGGGATAGGACAACAGCAATCGGCAATTTTGAAGTTTGCTCCATTTTCATTATGTTGCAAAATGTAGGTTTCCTTTGTGTCGATTTTTATTTCGGTTGTTGTTCCCTCTTTTTTATCGTTAGACGATGGTTTGCGACGGAAAAGTTTGGTAAGAATTGATGTTGAGTTTTGCTTTGTGATGTTTTTAGCTAAATTGTCGTCGAGTGAAACTTCGTTATTTCCTAATGCAAGATATAAATCTTCTCTATTTGCAATATGTAAAAATCCTAATATTTTTGTGATAACTTCGTTTGTGCCAACAAGGTTGTGTTTTTTTAAGAAGTTAGTGAATATTTCTTTACCTTGCTCTTTTATTGGTTGTTGGTCTTTGCGTAAGGCCACACGTAATCGGTTTTTCCCTTTAGCTGTAGCAAGGAAGTTTACCCATTCGGGGCGTGGTTTTTGAGATTGTGAAGTAAGTACCTCTACTTGGTCGCCACTTTTTAGCTTATGAGAGAGTGGCACGAGTTTGTGGTTTACTTTTCCGGCGATGCAGTGAAGACCTAATTGCGAATGTAGCTCAAAAGCGACATCAAGCACAGTTGAGTTGTTAGGCAAAGTTAGAAGTTCACCTTTGGGTGTAAATACGACAATTTCCGAAGCAAACAGGTTGAGTTTAAGGGTGTCGAGAAAGTCGATGGCACTTGGTTCGGGGTTGTCGAGAATATCTTTGATTGTTCTTAGCCAAACGTTAAGTTCTGATTCTTCATCGCCATCACCAATTTTATATTTCCAGTGAGCGGCAAAGCCCTTTTCGGCAATCTCGTCCATGCGACGGCTACGAATTTGTACTTCAATCCAATTTCCATCGGGTCCCATCACTGTAATGTGAAGTGCTTGATAACCGTTGGCTTTAGGTACACTAATCCAATCGCGAGTGCGGTCGGGGTGTAGCTTGTATAGGTCGGTAATTATCGAATATATATTCCAACAAGTAATTTTTTCTTTGTCGGGATCGTCGCAATCAAAAATTATACGCATGGCATAAATGTCGTATATTTCTTCAAAAGGAACTTTCTTTTTCTCCATTTTGTTCCATATTGAATAAACCGACTTCATGCGAGCTTTGGCTTCGTATTTAAGCCCTATTTCTTCGAGTTTTTGTTTTATTGGTGCCGAAAATTTGCGATATATCTCAGTGCGATGGGCTTCTGATTCTTTTATTAGCTCTTTGATGTGATTATAAGCAGCCGGGTGTTCATATTTGAAACTTAAATCTTCCAGCTCGGTTTTTATCGCAAACAATCCTAACCGATGAGCCAACGGAGCATATATATATAATGTTTCTCCTGCAATTTTATATTGCTTGTTGGGAGTCATTGAGCCGAGAGTACGCATGTTGTGAAGCCGGTCGGCCATCTTTATAAGAACAACGCGAATATCTTCCGACATGGTGAGGAGTAATTTCCTGAAATTTTCGGCTTGAACCGATGCTTTATTCCCAAAAATACCTCCCGAAATTTTTGTGAGCCCTCCAACTATTTGTGCGATTTTCTTCCCGAAATGTTGTTCGAGGTCTTCAACAGTGTAATCTGTATCCTCAACAACGTCATGTAGCAGTGCTGCACAAATTGAGGTCGAGCCTAATCCGATTTCTTGGCTTGCAATCTTGGCTACTGCAATAGGGTGGAGAATATAAGGTTCGCCTGAACGACGTCTGACCCCTTTGTGTGCTTCTTTGGCAAATTTGTAAGCACGAGTGATGATTTCCACTTTTTTTCGGTGATTGCTGGCGAGATAGCCTGCGAGCACTTCTTGAAAAGCGGCTTCAATCATTTCATCTTCGGCTTTATGGTCGATTTTATATTGCTCCATGTTTGATTTTGTACGTTATTTTGTCGTTATAGATTATATTGCCGTTATTTCAATATACAAACATACAATAAAAACATGGAACAATCACAAAAAAAGTATTACTTTTGTAGAAAAATCGCAAACAGTTTCTAAAAATTTATTTTTAGGGAACATAAAATTTCGTTACTTTCACGCCAATGAGAAAATATGATTTTGATCAAGTTATTGATCGTCGTGCGAGTGGAGCGTTGAAATGCGATGCATTACAGTCGCTTTATGGAACAACCGGACTTACTCCATTATGGGTAGCCGACTTGGATTTTGCTGTGTGTCCCGACATTTCCGAGGCATTGAGGCAACGTGTGGAGCACCCGGTATATGGATATGCTTCTACCCCCGAAAGCTATTGGCAGTCGATTATCGATTGGCTTGCTCGTCGTCATAATTTTGAAGTTACGCGTCAAGAGCTTGCCTTTGTACCTGGAGTGGTACGTGGCGTGGCCTACGCCATAAATTATTTTACTGATAGAGGGGATAAAATCTTAATTCAACAGCCAGTATATCACCCATTTAAGATGGTAATAGAGGGTAATGGCCGACAGGTTGTGAATAACCCTTTGCGACTAACCGAGAATGGTTATGAAATGGACTTGGACGATTTGCGTCGAGTCGTCGAATCAGAGCGTCCTAAGATGATGATTCTTTGCAATCCTCACAACCCGATTGGTATTCAGTGGGCAGCTGAGGAGATGCGTGAGGTGGCTAAAATTTGTCGTGATAATGGTGTGATTGTTGTTTCTGATGAGATCCATGGCGATTTAGTGCTTTACGGCAAGCCTCATATTCCATTTGTAGAAGTGAGTGATGATGCTAAAGCTATAACAATCACGCTTGGAGCTCCGTCAAAAACATTCAATATCCCCGGGCTTGTGAGTTCGTGGGTGGTTGTGAAAGATGAAAAATTAAGAAGTGATTTTTATCATTGGTTGGCGACCAATGAGTTTAGCTCTCCAACATTGTTTGCGACTATTGGAGCAGAGATGGCATATACTCATGGCGAGGAATGGCTAAATCAAATGCTTGAATATATTGAGGGTACAATCGATGAGGTTGAAAGCTTTTTAAGCAAAAATATTCCTCAAATTAGGGCATTTCGTCCTCAGGCATCGTTTCTATTGTGGCTTGATTGTCGAGATCTTAACCTTACTCAAACAGGACTTGTTGACTTGTTTGTAAATAAGGCTCATTTGGCTCTAAATGATGGCACAATGTTTGGTAAAGAGGGAGAAGGTTTTATGAGGTTAAACATAGGTTCTCCACGTAAAGTGATAATTGAATCATTGCAATCGCTTGCCGATGCTGTTAATTCGTTGAAATAAAGAGTGAAATGAATTATCGTATATTCCCACCCGAAGAGATGATTGATGCAACAATCTCTCTGCCGTTGTCGAAAAGTATAAGTAATCGAGCATTGATAATTAATGCGTTGACTCCTAATGCGTTGTCGCTTAAGGTGGTGGCTAAATGTAATGATACTGATGCTATGGTTGAGGCTCTAACTTCGGATAATGACGATGTGAATATAGGTGCTGCCGGAACAGCAATGCGATTCTTGACAGCTTATTTTGCTTCCATTCCGGGGCGAACTGTTACTCTCGATGGCTCCGCCCGTATGCGTCAACGACCCATAAAAGCTCTTGTAGATGCACTCCGTGAATGTGGTGCAACAATCGATTATCTTGATGCTGAGGGCTTTCCTCCATTGCGTATTGAGGGTCAAGAACTCGAGGGGGGGGAGGTGTCGCTACCGGCATCGATAAGCTCGCAATATATTTCGGCTTTGCTCATGATTGCCCCATTGATGAAGCGAGGATTGATAATTAATCTCGAGGGAGAAATCACATCACGTCCATATATCTTAATGACATTGTCTATGATGAGTTATTGGGGTGTGGATTGTGAGTTTGAGGGGAATGTGATTACAATCCCACATGCAATGTATAAGTCTGTACCTTTCGATGTTGAAGCTGATTGGAGTGCGGCATCGTATTGGTATGAAATTTCGGCACTTTCGGCTGGCTGTGTAGCATTAAAAGGATTATATGAAAAAAGCACTCAGGGAGATAGCTTTTTAATGAAATATTTTGAGGAATTAGGTGTCGATTCGCAATTTGAAGATGGCGAATTGTCGCTTATGCCTTCGCCCGAACAAAGGTCGCATATCGAGCTCGACTTGAGTGAGCAACCCGATATTGCACAGACGATTGCTGTTACATGTTGTATGCTCCGTATCCCGTTCAAATTGACAGGGTTGGCTACGTTGAAAATAAAGGAGACCGACCGTCTTGAGGCGTTAAAAACCGAGTTGGCGAAGCTGAGCTTTGACCTTCGCATAGAGCATGATTCGGTGCTTATTTGGGACGGCGAGCAACACCCCGTTTTTGAGCAACCATGTATTAACACCTACGATGATCATCGCATGGCAATGGCATTTGCTCCGGCTGCGTTATATATACCCGGATTGATAATAAATGATGTTGAGGTAGTGTCAAAGTCCTATCCCGAATATTGGGAACATCTTGCCCAAGCCGGTTTCTCATTTGTTGACGCCGAGATTCCATATCATGAGGTTATAGACGAAGAATAACAAATTATATTTTTTTATTGTTATATAATATATGTGTAATTTGTAGAAAATCAGTTAAGATGTTTGAACTGTTGCAATATTCATTTTTTACAAATGCTTTGCTTGGCATTGTAATAATAAGTGTCGCTGCGGCATTTATTGGCACATATATTATCACACGTCGATTGGTTTCAATTTCGGGTGGAGTAACTCATGCTTGTTTCGGTGGGCTCGGATTGGGCTATTATCTCGGGGTTAACCCAATAATGATGGCTGCCGTGTTTGCCATTACGGCTTCGGCAGGCGTGGAATGGTTGTCGGAGCGTTATCGTGTGCGTGAAGATTCTGCCACGGCTGTGGTGTGGGCGTTGGGAATGGCAATAGGGGTGCTGTTTATATTTCTCACGCCCGGTTATGTCCCGGAGCTGAATGCGTTCCTTTTTGGAAATATATTGACAATTTCATCTTCCGATTTGGTGGCATTTGCGATATATACCATTATCTTGATTTTGTTTTTTGCTCTTTTTTATGATAAAATCATTGCATGTGCATTTGATAGAGACTTTGCTCGAGTGTCGCAATTGCCGGTAAAGGTAATTTCATACTTGATGACAGCGATGGTGGCTGTGTGTATTGTGCTTACGATACGTCTTGTAGGCATAATGTTGTTGATGTCGATGCTCACGTTGCCTCAAATGATTGCCGAAATGTTTGCTCCGCGATTTAAGATGATGGTGTTGTTGTCGATGGTTATTTCTATTGTGTGTGGAGTGGTAGGGCTGTTTATGTCGGCAATGATTAATGTGCCATGTGCAGCGATAATAGTGATATTGTTTGCTGTAATATTCATTATAGGTCGTATTTTCGTTTCAATTTGTCAGAAAGTCTGAATCAGGCTTTAACTAAGTTTGTATAGGTTGAAAAAATCTTAATAAACCTTAAATCGAAGAGTCTAATTATCTTTTTTTAATAAATAAATTTCTATATTTGCAACTTATAGTGCATGTAACTAACGTAATTAGCGTAAAAACTAACATAAATTTATTATATTAATTAACTTCTTAAACCAGTTTCTACATGAAAAAACTTCTGTTGACACTCGCTGCAGTAGCTGCTATGACAGCTCAAGCTCAGCAATTCGAAGTTGTTAGTACTCAACAACTTTCAGTAGAAGCCGAAGATGTTTTCCATCCTATGTTTACTCCCGATGGAAATTCTCTTTTGGTTTCATCAGCCGGTTATGATGGTCTTGGTATCATTGACCTCAAAACCCAAAAGTATCAAAAAATCACTGACATGCGTGGTGCCGGTTGGTTGCCTGCTATCAGCGAAGATGGTAAAACTTTGATTGTGCGTCAAAAAGACGATGAGATTCAAGGTAACTCGCTTTACAGCATTAACCTTAACACATTGGAGCGTACAGCTATTCTTCAAAAAGCTGACCACTTTAACCGCTTTAACTTTGTGAATGGTAAGGTTTCTGTTGGATTGCAAGGTAAAGTTACTACTAAACAAGTAACTCGCCCTATTTCAGCTGTTCAAATGCCTAACGAAATCTTCGTTACTGAAGAAGATCTTAAGATTGTTGTTTATAACAACGGTCGTCGCATTGAATTAGATCCTCTTAAAGGACAATTCGGTTCTTGGGATCCTCAATATTGCTGGACTTCGCTTTCTCCCGACCAAACAAAAATTCTTTTCCACTGTGCAGATTATTCTTATGTTTGCGACATCAATGGTAAGAATGTAGTTAACCTTGGCGAAATGGGTTGTCCTCAATGGCGTGGTAATAGCCATATCGTAGGTCACAACGAAGACCATGATGGTTACTATCTCACTAAAGGTGAAATCATGATTGTTGGTGCCGATGGTAAAAACCTTCAACAACTTTCTACTACATCTTCTGAAATCAAAACTTTCCCTGCGGTTAGTGCCGATGGTAGCAAAATTGCTTTCCACACCGAAGATGGTAAACTTTTCCTAATGACTATTAAAGAAAAATAAGCCATGAAAAAGATATTAATTTCAGCATTATTAATGGCTGGCGTTGCTTTTGGTGCCGACGCTGTCACTTATGCTTATGATGTAGCATCAAACTATACTGGAACTTATGCGCTTTCTTCTCCTGCTAACTACAAGAACGGAAATACATCAATAAGTTCTAACTATAATAAGAGTGGTAAATGGTATGTGAACGCAGGTCACGGTGGTTTCGAATCAGACGACCGTCCTACTCCAATGCCATTGCTTTCAGGTGGTGAATATTTCTATGAATCAGAAGGTAACCTCGACCGTGCATTCCACATGCAAAAATTCTTGGAAAAGAATGGTGGTACTGTTAAGATGTCTCGTACAACTAACACATCTTCTTCTGACTTGAACTTGACTTCAATCGCTACTTATTCATCTTCTTATGGTGGTTACTTCATCTCTATGCACTCTAACGGTGCTAATGCAAGTGCTAATTACCACGTAGCTCTTTATAAAGGTCAAAACTCTTCTAACCACATTGGTGGTTCAGAACGTATGGCATATTGGGACTCTTATAACAACTATAAAAATGGTTGTTTGTCAGAATATACTTACGGAACACCTCGTTCAATGGCCGACTACGACTTGATGGGATGGCACTATGGTGTGCTTCGTACAAACACTCAACCCGGTTACTTGGTTGAAACTTGGTTCCACGACTACCGTCCTGAATCATTGCGTTTCAAATCTTCACTCTATAACAAATTCCTTGCATGGCAAATCGCTGTTGCACGTTTGACTGCTCCTGGTGGTTCTGGTCAACTTCCTGGCTGTATCGTGGGTGACGTTCGCGACACTTCTAAAGGTTGTGGTTACTCTAACTACACAACTCGTGGCCGTGACTCTTACCTCGCATTGAACGACGTAACTGTAACATTGAGTGGTAATAATCTTAACCAAACTGTAACTACTGGTGCTAAATGTAATGGTGTATATGCATTCTTCGTTCCTGCTGGTACATATACTCTTACATTTAAGAAATCAGGTTACAAAACTGTAACTAAAACAGTATCTGTTTCTAACAATGTTGCAACTCAAAACGATATTAACATGAGCGAAGGTGTTGACACTGGTATCTCATTGAATCCAACTTCTACTGGCTTCGGTGAAACTGCTGTAGGTAACACTTCTGCTAAAACTATTACTGTAACAGGTACTTCACTTTCTGCTAACATCACTATCTCAAATAGCGATAACACTAACTTCTCTATCAACAAAACTTCTCTCGGCACATCAGGTGGTACATTTGAAGTTACTTACAAACCTCAATCAGCTGGGTCACACTCTACTACTATCTCATTCGTAAGTGGAACTCACAAAGCTTCTATGGTTGTAACCGGTACAGCTAAGAACCCTCCATTGAAGTTCACTGAAGGATGGAACTACTCTGAAAATTCTAACAAGAAAGCTACTTGGATGGCTAACTGGACTAACTATCGTAACATGGCATTTGGCGACGGTAAACTTTATGTAGTTGATGCTGCTAATGGTGTTGTGAAAGTTATCAAAGCTCAAACTGCTGAACACATCAAAGACCTTAACATGACAGGTGTTGAAGGTGGTGCATTGAAACTTGTTGACGTTGCTTACGTTGATGGTAAAATCATCGGTACTAACATCGCATTGGCAACTAATGAAACAATGAAAACTCTCAAAGTTTACATTTGGGATAATGATGATGCTGCTCCTCGCGTACTTCTTGAAACTACCGACCTCGGTGGTATGACTCGTATTGGTGACGCTATCGAAGTTCAAGGTAACTTGACAAGCGGTAAACTCGTTTACTTAGCTCAACAAACTCGTGATTATAAAGATGCTGATGGTAACACTAAGAACGGCAACTGTAACTCACTTGTTACTTATGCTCTTTCTAATGGTACTGCATCAAAAACTCCTGTAGTTGCTGATATCGACGGTTTCATCATCGGTATGTCTCCTCGTGCTATTCCTGAAGGTAACAACTACTGGGTATGTGGTCAACAATACTTGCCATCACAAATCACTGGTAATGGTCAATTGACTACTTCTCTTCCATTGACAGCATTCAACATCGAAGCTGCATTCCATGGTTGTGGTAACGACTTCGTTCCTTTCACATTCAAAGGTAACAAATATGCATTTGCAACTGACTATCAAGCTGTAACTAAAGCCGGTTCTGCTGCTACTGCTGACGAAATCAAAACTACTACTCTTCTCGGTGGTCGTGCTATCCTCATCGATGGTAGCGGTGGTTGGGCTGTTGAAGGTCTTAAGAACTCAGGTAGCTATCCATCAGCTGGTATGAGTTCTAAAACTCGTAACACTACTCTTTCTTCAAGCATCTGTGTTAACGTAAACGGAGACAAAGGTGTTGAAATGTGGGTATTGATTCACAACCAAGGTATCGCTTACTACAAAAATGGTACAGTTCCTACTTACACTTACGAAAAAGTTCCTGAAATCACTGCTCCTGCTGAAGTAACATTGACAGCTGTTGAAGGTAAATCTGCTTCTCAAAAGATTTCTATCGGTGGTGAATTGCTCACCGGCAATATCTCTGTTGCTCTTGCCGGTAGTTCTACATTCTCTATCGATAAGACTTCTCTTGGTACTGACGGTGGTGACATTACTGTTACTTACAAACCATCTGCTGCCGGTAGCCACAATGCAACTATCACATTGACTTCTGCAGGTGCTGCAACTAAGACTATCGCTGTTAAGGGTACTGCTGAAGCTGCTATTCCTACAGGTCTTACTAAAGTATGGCAAAACACTTCAAGTGTTCCTGGTACTGCTGCTGGTGGTGAACTCCGTTTCGCAGCTGTTTCTAACGACAAGATTATCGTAACTGATAAATCAACTAACTTGCTCGTACAAGTAACAGCTACAGGTAATAACACTTACTACGATCCTTCAGCTGCTCTTAAAGAATACTACGGTCAAACTATCTCAACTGCTATCGGTTGTGACGATGCTGGTAACTTCCTCGTATCAACTGGTTTCTCTGGTGTTGCTTCAGGTAAGAACTTCGCAGTAATCTCTGCTGACCTCAAATCAACTTACAAAATTGACTTGAGCGCTATCGAAGGTTACACTCCTGCTCGTACTGACCAATTAGGCCGCATCCGTGGTAACATGCTTTCAAACGAAGGTGGTTATGCATTCATCGTTCCTAACGGTGGTACTTCTGTTCTTGTTGTTAAGATTAAGAATGGTGCTGTAGATACTGAATACACTCAAGTTACTAATGCTATCGCAGGTGTTGGTTTGACAACTTCTTGCTGTCCTCAACCTGCATTCGAAACTGTTGCTGAAATCGACGCTCTTATGGACGACAATGGCGACCTTTCAAATGCATTCATTATGCGTTCTCGTGGTACTCCAGGTTCAGTATTTGCTTGGAACGATGACAACTCAGATATGGTTAAAGCTTGGACATTTGGTGCTGCTTCTGGTAGCTATACTACTGCTAACGCATCAGTTGAAGGTTTCGACTGGTTCGAACTCTATGGCAAAAAATACTTTATCATGCCTGTAACAACTGACGGTACAACTGGTACTCGTGGTTCTAACTTCGCAATCTATGACGAAGAAGGTACTTGCGTAGCTACATGGACTGAAGGTCAAAAAGCAGGTCTTGGTGCTTGTATGGGTAGCATCATCGCAGTTCCTAACAACGACTACTCAGTTTACATCTACCACTATGTTCCTGGAACAGTTGCTGAAAAACTCTGCTTCGCTGTTGAACCTAAACAAAGCGGTGTTAAAGATATCGTAGTTGAAGAAATGGAAGAAGTAGAAGCTCCTGTTGAATACTACAACCTCCAAGGTGTGAAAGTTGTTGAACCATCTAATGGTATCTTCATCAAACGCCAAGGCAACAAAGTATCTAAAGTTTACGTTAAGTAATTGTAAATAGATAACTATAGTAAATATAGTTACTATAAATCAATAAAAGCGAGCAATCCATAAGGGTTGCTCGCTTAGTTTTTTTACTCTCGGCGTTGTGGTCTTTAGAGTCGTTAAGGTCACTAAAGACTTTAAGGTCGCTAAAGACGATACTCCCTAAAAACAAGAGAGCACTGCTAAGCTCTCATGAGCAAATATTCCTCCTCTGTATTAGGGGACCACTGCACATTCTTTCTGTTTTTGGATTTTAATAGAAAGAATATTATTGGTGTCCGATAAAGCATTTTCAAGGGCAAATGCGTGCGAAGCACGGGAGAGCGTAGCGTCTATAATAACCGAGGGTTGAGCGAAGCGATACCCCAGGAAAGGAAATAATCAATCCTCCTCGCCAAGCCGTCCGGAGGACGAGAATGGTGTAAATGTCGTGATTTAAAGAATATAAAAGGCTAACGGTATTGCCGAAGGTAATGCTTTTTGCGTAGCCGGGTACTGACTCAAAGAGGCAATGCCCGGAAAGATGTTGAGATTGTCGGGTATTTTCAATTGTCTCAGATAAATATTGTTTCACTCTTTGGGGTATCAATTCTTTATATTATCTTTGCATTAGTAATATAAATCAGTAAATCAACTTAGAAAATGACTCACATTTCTGATCGTGTTCAATCGCTCTCCCCATCGCAAACTTTAGCGATGTCGCAAAAGAGTAACGAGCTTAAGGCTCAAGGCGTTGACGTAATTAACCTCTCAGTTGGCGAACCCGACTTTAATACGCCCGACCATATTAAAGAGGCTGCAAAACGTGCCATCGATGAAAATTATACATTCTACACGGCCGTTCCCGGGTATTTGTCGTTGCGTAAAGCTATTGCCGACAAATTAAAAAACGAAAACGGTCTTGATTACACGCCCGAACAGATTGTTGTGTCGGGAGGGGCAAAACAATCGCTTTGTAATGTGATTTTAAGTGTGATCAATCCCGGAGACGAGGTGGTTATCCCCACTCCTGCATGGGTGAGTTATGTGGAAATGGTGAAGCTTGCTGAAGGTACAAACGTTCTTGTTCCTGCATCTATCGAGCAAGATTTCAAAGTTACCCCCGAACAACTCGAAGCTGCGATCACTCCTAAAACACGTATGGTGTTGATTTGCTCTCCTTCTAACCCAACAGGTAGTGTATATACTAAAGACGAATTGAAAGGACTCGTTGAAGTGCTTGCAAAATATCCCGACGTGCTTGTTCTTGCCGATGAAATATACGAGCATATTAACTTTACCGGCGAGTTTACTTCTCTCGGTTCATTCCCCGAAATTGCCGATCGCACAATCATCGTAAACGGAGTGTCTAAAGCATACGCAATGACAGGTTGGCGTATAGGTTTTATTGCAGCTCCTCTTTGGGTTGCTAAAGCTACCAACAAACTACAAAGTCAATACACATCAGGAGCTTCGTCGGTAGCTCAAAAAGCGGCTGAAGCTGCCTACACCGGTTCGCAACAATGTGTTGAGGATATGCGTGTAGCTTTCCAACGCCGCCGCGACCTCGTGGTTTCTCTTGCTCGCGAAATTCCGGGCATCAAAGTTAATGAGCCACAAGGTGCATTCTACCTATTCCCCGAAGTGTCTAGCTACTTTGGAAAGAAATATGGCGACAAAGTAATCAATAATGCAGCCGACCTTGCGATGTATCTTCTTGAAGAGGGACATGTGGCAACCGTTGATGGTGAAGCATTTTGTCTCCCCGGATATATCCGTTTGTCATACGCTACAAGCGATGATAATATTCGCGAAGCAATGCACCGCATTAAGGAAGCTCTCGCTAAACTTGCGTAAAGAATAAAGGAACATATTAATCTTTTCTGAAATCTCATGGGGTTGTGTCAAAATTCAGGCACAGCCCTTGTTGTTTCAATTAAGATAATTAGTGAGAGGGATTGAAATGTTAAAATTGTAAACGATTTTTAATTTAGATTTGTTAAATTGATGAAAATGCGAACAATTAAGCCGTGAAAAGTGAACAAATTTGAAAAATTATAGTTTAATTTGTAGGTTGAAAATATAGTTTTATTGTTGTAAAATGGCAATAAAGCCTATATAGGCATGATTTTAAGGATTTATTGAGTATGATACCAAAATAACACGTCGCTGAAAAAGCAAATATGCAATGGGCATATTGTGCTTGCTTTGTCGTGTTTATGCAGTTGCTACTTAAATCGCAATAAAAAATTAGGTCTAATGGTCAAAAATTAAGTATAGAAGAAAATAGAGATTAATAAATATTTTTGTAAAACTAAGTAAAACTAAAAAAATTCTTGCATGAAGAACATTTGTTTTCAAATGAATCGGAAAGCCTGGCTCGCCCTTGTGATGGTGCTATGCCTTTCTTTCCCTGCTTTAGCGCAGAAGATTACAGTCTCAGGGACTGTAAGTGATCCCGCCGGTGAGCCACTCATCGGTGCCAGTGTGCTTGTTCAAGGAACAACCACAGGTGGACAAACCGACTTTGACGGTAATTTTACGCTTCAAGTGAATCCCAATGCGACACTTGTGATTTCGTATGTGGGTTATCACACTCAAGAAGTTCCCGTTAATGGTCAAACCACAATTAATGTAGTTCTACAAGAGAACAGTGTAGTGCTTGGCGAAGTCGTAGCCATTGGTTATGGTGCCGTTAAGAAAAGTGACGCTACCGGTTCTGTAGCAGTGATTAAACCCGATGAAATTGAGGCAGGTATCTCTACTTCGGCTCAAGACATGCTTGTGGGTGCTTCTCCCGGTGTGGTTGTTACAACCGATGGTGGTAATCCAACAGGTGGTGCAACTATTCGTATTCGTGGTGGTGCATCTTTGAGTGCAAGTAACGACCCATTAATCGTGCTTGATGGTGTGCCCTTGAGCGACCAAGGTTATGGTGGTACTAATCCATTGACTATGGTATCTCCCGAAAATATCGAGTCTATGACCATTTTGAAAGATGCTTCGGCAACTGCTATTTATGGTTCTCGTGCGTCAAATGGTGTGATTATCATCACTACCAAAAAAGGTAAGAGTGGTAAACCTCAAATCAACTTCACTGCCAATATGCACGTTAACACAGCTCGCAAAACTTGGGATGTGATGAGTGGTGATGAATTCCGTGATGTGGTTATGAACCAAATTGCTACTGAATCAGCAATTTCACAACTTGGAACAGCTAACACTAACTGGCAAGATGAAGTGCTTCGCACAACAGTGTCTCACGACTATAGCTTAAGCGTAGGTGGTCAAGTAGGCTTCCTTCCTTATCGCGTTTCTGCTTCATATACCAATAACAATGGTATTCTTGAAACTTCACGCATGGACCGCACAACTGTTGGTTTCAATTTGACTCCTAAATTCTTCAATGGTTTGCTTTCTATTCAAGCAAAAGCCGATGGTACTTATATTAAAAACCGAATGGCTGACCAAGGAGCTGTTGGTGCTGCTCTTACTTACAACCCAACTCTCCCTGTTTATACTGATTATAACATGGCCGATTATGGTAAAACCAAAATATATGGTGGTTATACTACATTGACCGATGCTTCAGGTAAGCCTCTTGACAACTCTCCAAACAACCCTCTTGCAATGCTTGAATGCGTTAACAACACAGCAGAGGTGTTGCGTTCAACAGGTAATCTTCAAATTGATTATGCTCTTCACTTCCTTCCTGAGCTTCATCTTAACTTGAACCTCGGTTATGACGTGTCAAAGAACAAAACAGTTAGCACAACTGCTCAAAACTCACCTATGGCATGGCGTGGCAACTATTCTGATGGTGCAGGTACAATCTACTATCATAATGAAGTGCAACACAACATGCTTCTTGACTTCTATGCTAACTATAAGAAAGAGTTTGAAGCTATCAAGTCAAATCTTGACGTGATGGTGGGTTATTCATGGCAACAATTTGACTACAATGGATCAAACAAAACGCTCATGAATTCTGTTGGTTATCGCAACTTTGAATGGGCAAATTTTTATGATCCTGTTACCGGTCTTTATGACTTAGAAGTAAATCCTGCTTCGGCATTCCGTGTAGGACACACTTACGAAGATCAAGAGTTGCCATTGCCTTGGAGAGGTCAATTAAATCTTGTTTCATTCTTCGGACGTTTGAACTATACATTTGATAACACTTATCTTTTGACAGTAAACTTACGTAACGACGGAACTTCACGTTTCTCTCCCGACACACGTTGGGGCTTGTTTCCATCAGTAGCTCTTGGTTGGAAAATCTCAGAAATGGGCTTCTTCGAATCGGCTAAGAACAAAATGAATGAGTTGAAGCTCCGCCTTGGTTGGGGTGTTACAGGTCAACAAGCTGTAGGTGGATATTATGCATATCTTCCTGTATATGCTCAATCTACTTCATCGGGTGTGAGTGACTATCCATCTCCTGATGGAAAGGACCAACAATGGGTTCGTCCGCTTTATCCAAAAGCTTATCAAGAAGACCTCAAATGGGAAGAAACCACAACATATAACGTGGGTATCGACATGGCATGGTTGAATAACCGCATCACTGCAAGCATTGAAGCTTATATGCGTGATACTAAAGACTTGCTTGCTTACGTGCCTGTTCCTGCCGGTATGACTACTACCAACTTCATGGATCGCAACATTGGTGAGCTTTGCAATATTGGTGTTGAAGCTAACATTGGTGCAAAACCGGTTGTAACTAAAAACTTCACTTGGAGCACAGGTATTAACGTGGCTTGGAACAAAAATGAGTTGACTAAGTTGACAGGTTCTAATGAAGAAGATCAATCTTACTATCTCCAAGCTGCAGGTAACCCTGCTTCAGAAAATGCAGGTGCTCTTCAAGTTCACAAAGCAGGTTATCCGGCATACTCTTTCATGTTGTTAGAGCAAGTTTATGATCAAGATGGCAACCCATTACCAAACCAATATGTTGACCAAAACCAAGATGGTGAAATTAATGATAACGACCTTGTGATTCGTCATTCTCGTGATCCAAAAATCACAGCTGCTTGGAATAACACATTTAACTATAAAAATTGGGACCTCGGAATCCAACTCCGTGCAAACTTTGGCAACTATGTGTTTAACTCAGTTCTTGCATCAAAATCAAACCTCACAACTGTTGACCGCTATGGTCTTAACAACCTTGTGAAAACCGACTTCTATTTCAATGATGCAAGTGCTAACTCAAACCTTGTGCGTAGCGACTACTTCCTTGAAGATGCAAGCTTTGTTCGTTGCGATAACATCACACTTGGTTATACTTGGACTGACTTGTTTAACGACAAACTCAAATTGCGTTTGTATGGTGCAGTTCAAAATCCATTCGTAATTACTAATTATAAAGGTCTTGACCCCGAAGTATTCTCAGGTATCGATAACAATGTTTATCCACGTCCTATTACTGCTACTCTCGGTTTGGTTGCGACTTTCTAATCTCTAATTAAAGTAAAGAAGATAAATTATGAAATCAATAAATAAATTTTTCATTGCTTTGGGATTGGTTGCATCGCTTGGCTTGACCTCTTGCGTTGATGACCTCAATAATCCGGTAATTGACTATAGCGATTTGACCCCTGAAGAATTTAAGAACGACCCAAAGGGATATATGGATCGTGTTTTGACCGAATGTTACCAATCTCTTGCAACTTCGGGTTACAATGGTCCCGGTAGCTCTATCATTTCGGGTGGTGATGCCGGTGCTAATTCGTTTACTCGTGCCGTATTCGTTTGTAACGAATTGACAACCGATGAATTTGCATGGAAACAATTTGGCGACGCCGGTCAATATGAACTTGCAACTATGCAATTTGCTGCTGATAATGGTGTGATGTACACTACATACTCTCGTATTTACACTTGTATCGCTCTTTGCAACGAATTTATCCGCACAGTTGAGAATGGAAACTTCTATCTCACTGAAAACTTGTTGCCTGTAGCTCAAGAATACAAACGTCAAGTGAAAGTGCTTCGTGGTCTTTGCTACTTCTATGCAATCGACATGTTTGGTAACGCAGGTTATCAAGATGAAACAATGCCTGCCGGTACTGCTCCTGCACAAATGAAACGTGCTGAGCTTTACAATAAGGTTGTTGCCGGTCTTGAAGCCGTATCGGCTGAATGGGGCGACACATATAAAGAACCATCTTATGGTTTCGTAGGAAAAGAAGCTTGTGATGCACTTCTCGCTAAGTTCTATCTTAATGCAGGTGTGTTTACAGGAACTCCTGCATACGACAAATGTTGGGCTATCTGCGATAAAATCATCAAACATCACCAAGGTGAAGGTTTCAATGGCTCAGGTCTTGCTGACTCATACATTGCCCTCTTTGGAGCAAACAATGATGAATATATGTCGCAAGGTTCACGCGTGAATGAAATCATTTGGGGTATTCCTCAAGATGGTTTGAAACTTCAAAACTATGGTGGTACTACATTCTACATCGCAGCAGGTTCTTCAACTTCAACTCCAGGTCTTAACATGACTAATGCCACAACCGGATTGAACGCTTCTTGGACTTGTATGAATGCTCGTCAACAACTCTCTGAACGCTTTGACTGGGACGATGCAGGTAACTCAATCGATGCTCGTGCTTCTCTTTGGATGACTAAGAAAGATGGTGCAAAAATCGAAAATGCCGACATCACTAACTTTGCCGATGGTTACGTGCCGGTAAAATATACCAACTATGCTTACGATGAGTTTGGTGGTGTTGATGAATCAAAGAATCCTCCTGCATCAAATGCGTTTGCCGATGCTGACTGGTGTGTTATCCGTCTTGCTGAAATTTACTTGAGTGCAGCCGAAGCAGCAGTGCTTGGTGGCGTGGGTGATCGCAATGCAGCTCTTGAATATATAAACTATGTTCGTGAACGTTCTTGGATTGAACCTTGGACAGTGGCTCAGCTCACTCCCGAAAATATTCTTAATGAACGTAGCCGTGAGCTTTATGGCGAAAACTGCCGTCGCACCGACTTAGTGCGTCATAACAAATATGCCGGTGGTAACTATAACTGGAACTGGAAAGGTAATGTGGCAAAAGGTGGTACAGCTACTCCTATTCACATGAATCTCTTCCCAATTCCTTCTACAGTTATCAGTTTCCAAGGTTACGAACAAAACCCCGGCTACTAATCAAAACTCAATGTTGAATCTTAACAAGAGTAAAGTAAAATGAAAAAAATATCAATTCTTTTTGCATGCTTGGTAGCCGTTCTATCGTTCACAAGTTGTGAGGCGGATACCGATCCTAAATATAATGACCCAACAGAGTTTGTTCTCAATACTCCTGCTCTTGCTAATCAGTATTATGAACTCACTGAAGATGGTACTATAGATTTCACTTGGTCGCAACCAAACTATGGATATGCAGCGACACCTCTATACAAAGTGCAAGTCTCTCTAATTGAAAACTTCACCGATTCTACTTCTGTAGAACTTTCAGCAGAGCATAAACTATGTAATGCTCAAGTATCTGCAAAAGGAATCGCTGAAGCGATTTGTAAACTTCGCGGTATCACAAGTGAAGAAGAATATACCGATGAGCCTGCTCGTACCGTTTATTTCCGTGTGCGTGCTTATATCAAAGGTATAGAAAGTAGCGAAATTCTTTCTAATGTAGTTAAATTAAACCAAGTGAAAGAATATTGTGCTATTCAATCTCCAGGATTTATCTATTTGATTGGTAGTGTTGGTGGTTGGACTGGCCCAGATGCCGGTAATGCAGGTGCATTGGCTGAATGGCGTTTGTTTGAAGCTGATGATGCTATCGGTAGTAAAATCTATTCTGCTACATTCAACATGCCAGCCGGTGGTCTCACATTCCGTTTCTATACCGAATTGACCGGTTGGGATGGTGGAGCATCTGTAGGTACTCAAGTTGATGATAACCCTATTACTGTAGATATGTCATCTGGTAAGTATAGTGGAGTTCTTGTTGCTCCAGGTAAGGGTTCAATCCAAGTTGACAACTGGGATGGCTCACCAATGAAGATTACTGTTGACTTGAATGTGAATTCAGTACTTCTTGAAAAAGTAGCACAATAATCACATTTAATTTCATAAAAAATGATTAATCAATAATTTGTCGGGATTGAGTGGGTAGCACCACTATCCACTCAACACTCCGAGAAGTTAAAAATCAAGAGAAATAAACAATATGAAAAAATTTAGCATAATGTTATTGGCGGCTCTTGCGCTTGGTTTCACTGCGTGTGAGGATTATGAACCAGCACAACCTCAAAGCAACCCTCAAGAGCCAATTATGTCGGCTGAAGGCATTACAGTTTCAGTCGGGAATCCAACTTTTGACTTGAATGCACTTGAAAATGCCGGAGCAAATGCTGTGGTACTTAATGTTGTTCAAGCACAAAATCTTCCTGCTGCAGGAGAATTGACATTTGTGATGCAATTGGCAGGAAACGAAGACTTTGCCGGTGCTCAAGATGTTGCAACAGAGATTGTTAATAATCAAGTGTGTGTTGCTCCTGCTGATTGGCAAGCTGCTCACCTTAAAGTGCTTGGTAAAAATCCAAAAACTCAAGATGCATACGTGCGTTTTGCTGCATACGTGGTAAACGGAACATCATCGGTGCGTGTAGGTAATCCTAACCTTTACTATGGAGCTCACAAAGTATCAGTTACACCATTCCCTGCTGCTCATGAAATTGAAGAATCATACAGCATCGTTATAAAAGGTGGTGAAACTATTGCATTGAATCATTCAGGAGACCAATATGACAACCCTGTATTTTCATTAAAACTTGACATTGAGGCTCCTATCGAGTGGGCTATCAAGGGAGTGAAATTTGCTTATGCTCCTGTAGCAAGTGAAACCGACGAATTAGTTGGTACATTGGCTGAAGGCGAAGGTTTTGCAACAATGTCAACTCTCGGTCCATGGGTGCTTTCAGTTAATATGGAAACATTAACTTACTCATTTGCTCCTGCATTCGATAACCTTTGGACTCCTGGTGATGCTAACGGTTGGAATCACGGAGGATCAATGATGTTGTCAACTACTGACTACGCTAACTACTACGGTTTCGCTAACCTTTCAACAGGTGGTTTCAAATTTACTTCAGCTGCTGACTGGAATCACATCAACTATGGTGACGGTGGTGAAGAAGGCAAACTATCAACCAATGGCGGTGCTAAAGACCTCACAGTCGCAGAAAGTGGTCTATATTGGTGTGACGTTAATATCGCTGCATTGACTTGGAAAGCGACTAAGATTGAAACTATCGGTGTTATCGGTTCTTTCAATGGTTGGTCAGAATCATTGGCTCTTACTTCAGAAGATGGTATCTTCTGGACCGGTACAATCACTCTTAATGATGGAGATGAATACAAGTTCCGTTGCAACAACGATTGGGCGATCAACCTTGGTGGAGACGATGAATACACACTCGTTCCTGGTGGAGCTAACCTCAAAGCTCCTGCTGCAGGTACTTACACAATCACTCTCGACCTTTCAGTTGTTCCTTACGCTTGCTACCTCGAATAATTTCGAACAAGTATAGCATAAACTCAATAAGCACGATTCTTCGGAGTCGTGCTTATTTTTTGTTAATGGAGCCCGATAAAATTTTTTCAAGAGCAAAGGCAACCCCAAAGGGGTTGATTATTCGTAGCCGGGTTTAGCCACGTAGTGGATAAGCCCGGTAATGTATAAGCAAGAATTAGTTTCTGCAAGAAACCTTAATGATTTCAAATAACGAATCTTCCAGATTCTATTCAATACAAATCCCATTCCGTGCATAGGCTCGAAGAGCCTATGCACGGCTACATACTAAGCATTACCTTCGGGAATGCCATTGTTCTTCACTATATGGGGCTTGTAATTTACACAAGAACTCTTAACCGCATAAATTCATTGATAGAGACTCCTTCCTATTTTTATCAGACACCAATAATTTTTGTATCTTTGCACCCAAATTATGGCGAAGACACTTTACATTACCGATATGGACGGCACGTTGTTGGGTGCCGATAGTAAGTTGAGTGAAACCTCGGCTCGCATTATTACTGATTTAACATGCCGAGGAGCGAATATAACTGTTGCTACGGCTCGCACACCGGCTACGGTAGAAATGATTCTAACCGAAGCCGAGACATCGTTGCCTGCAATTGTAATGACCGGTGCAGCTATGTGGTGTCGCGATACTAAGAGCTATCGCAATGTGTGCTATCTTGCCGAAGATACATATCGTCAACTAATGGCAAAGTGTGGGAAATATGGGGTTAATCCGTTTCGTTACACATTGCCCGATGGGAAGTCGATGCAAGTATATCACAATGGAGCGATGATAGCCGAGGAGCGTGCGTTTGTAGATGGGAGATTGAATCTTGGGTTAAAGAATTTCAATATCGATGCTCCTCATGGGCTATTGCCATATCTTCCCGGAGTGGTATTCTTTTTTGCGATGGGCGATAGAGAGAATATATTTGCCCTTGCCGACGATTTGCGTGTTACGGTAGATTGTTCGGTGTCGTGCTATATTGATATTTTTGATGAGAATATAGGGCTACTTGAATTGTTTGCCCCGGGAGTGTCGAAAGCTGCGGCAGTGCGACAACTTGCCGGCGAAGTAGGGGCTGATAGAGTGGTGGTGTTTGGCGACAATCTCAATGATATTCCAATGATGCAAGTTGCCGATGTGGCTGTTGCAGTTGAAAATGCTCGTCCAGAGGTAAAATCCATAGCCCACAAAATCATCGGTGCCAACACCACCGATGCCGTAGCTCGCTTCATTGAACAAGACTTTATGAAGACTGATTATTAATCGTTATCGTCGATAAACGCTATCGGTTATAATCAATATATACGATATAATCTCCTTCGCAAGTGATGTGAAACATCTCTTGGGTGGTTTTATTGAGCGTTCCTTGCCACCATGATGTGAAATCGCGTATGGGGTAGGCAAGCCCTATGCCTGTCATTCCTTTTGTCCCAAATCCGAAAATTGACACAGCAGTGCCTTTGCGACATGAAAACGATTGGTTGCCATGACATGCAATCATCACGCCATAGTCGGTGTAGATTCTTACATTTAATCCCATGTGAAGATATTCGATGAGCAAACTGATGTTGCCGAGAGTGTGGTCTTCGCGACGTCCGGTTGCAGCTATGATTGCAATATCGGTTATCCCTTTGTGAGCAAGATATTCAACGGCTTTTGTTTGGTCATTGGTTTCTTGGTTGGGATTGATGCGAATAATGTCGCTATATTTTGTTTTTGCTTCATCGCTCAAGGAATCACCGTCGCCAACGATACGCCAAGGTGTATGTCCAAGTGCGATATATTCATCGGCAGCACCATCGCAACACACCACCATTGAAGTGCTGTGGAGCAATTTCAATGGCACTTGGTGAGAGGGGAAGTCGCCACCACCTACAACTATTGCTTCGGGCATAAAATCATAGCTTGTCATTGTGTCAGCATTAGTTCTTTCCATTTTTTATAACCAAAATAAGCGATTAAGGCATAAAGAGTATATAAGCCGGCAGTGAAATATAGTTCTTTATAGATATAAAGTCCGGAGCTTATTACATCGACAACAATCCACACCCACCATTGCTCGATATATTTGCGAGCCATCAGCCACATCGCCACAAAGCTAAGCGAGGTGGTTATGCTATCCCACCAAGGCACATTGCTATCGGTAAAAGCAATAAGAATATATGCTATGGCAAATGTGAGAGCAACAGAAACTAAGCTCAGAGGAGTTATTAGATGACGTGGAGTGTGGTCTATTTTCAGTTTTTTTGCCGAGTTTTCCTTGTCTTTGCTGCCAATTGCCCATTTCCAGCAAACAAAGCCGTAAATCGACGCTAAAACGTAGTATATTTGTATTCCCATGTCGGCATACAATCCGGCATCAAAAAAGATGAAAGTATAGACAATAGGCATCGCAACACTCGCTATCCACAAGTGTATGCTTGCGTTATATTCAAGCCACAAATATATCAGCCCTACTATTGTGCCTATAATTTCTAAATATTCCATACAGATATAGGTGTGGAGAAATAATAATTGACAAAGTTAGTAATTTTAGGTTCTTTTGCCTAAATTTGCATTTATAATAATCAACAATATAGTTCGTTTTATTGTTAATGGCTAATATTTACGACATACGCCGATATGGTAAAATCGCATTTCTTGTGGTTGCAGTGGTTGTTGTGGCAATATTCTTGTATTTCTTTAATAATTTAGTTAAGGACCTCTCTCAACAGGAGCGAGAACGAATGGAAATATGGGCTGATGCAACAAAGGAGATGATTACCCAGCAGTCGGGCACCGATGTAGATTTTCTATTCAGTATAATCAATCGTAATCACACAATCCCAGTGTTATTGACCGATGATGCCGGAAATATCTTGTCGCATAGTAACTTCTCGTTGCCTGAACCAATTGATCCATTAAATCCGATGTATCTGTCGGAAGCAAATGCAACATATCTAAACGACAAACTCGAAGACCTTCGCAATTCATCAAACGTGATTCATATTGAAATAGGCGAGGGTAGTAATCAATATCTATATTATGAAGATTCCACTCTGTTGAAGCAATTGAGCTACTATCCTTACATACAGCTACTTGTGATGCTTGCTTTTATCGCTGTGGTGTATTTTGCTGTAACATCAACCAAAACAGCCGAGCAAAACAAGGTGTGGGTGGGGTTATCAAAAGAAACAGCTCATCAACTTGGCACACCAATTTCGTCGCTTATGGCATGGATGGAGTTAATGGAAAGTCTTGGCGTTGACGCTGATACGGTAGCCGAGATGAACAAGGATGTGCAACGACTAAGCACCATAGCATCGCGTTTTTCAAAAATAGGCTCAAAACCACAAATGGATGCCGAAAATCTCAACGATGTAGTTATACATGCATCGTCGTATATGGCATCGCGTATATCTTCACGCATTGCTTTGACAATAAACACCTGTGCCGGATTTATCCCGGTAATGGCATCTGCTCCGCTATTTGAGTGGGTAATGGAGAACCTCATAAAAAATGCAGTTGACGCCATGGAAGGCTCTGGCTCGATAACCATAACCACCGGAACCGACAAAGGAGTAGGTTATATTGAAGTGGTTGATACAGGGAAAGGGCTTTCACGAAAGAATTTCAAAACAATATTTAATCCCGGCTATACCACAAAGAAACGTGGCTGGGGACTTGGATTGACACTTGCCAAACGTATCATAGAACAATACCACTCAGGCAAAATCTATGTACTTGCCTCTGAACCCGGAGTAGGCACAACTTTCCGCATCGAAGTGCCACTCAGTGAGGGATAAATGCAGAATGTGAAGTGGGCAATGGGAATTTTGATAAGGTAACATGTTAGCTATAAGTCAAACGCATGTTTTTAGGTGGAGATTGGCGTGCAAGGCTTAAACATTAATCCGAGATACGAGAAAAAAACCATTTTTTATAACTTTTTGGCATTTTTTTACTACCTTTACGCCCAGAATCTAAGATAACTAATCAAATAACGTTATGAAAAAAACTATTGTTGACCTATTTGAAGCGTCGGTAAAACGTTATCCTAATAACACATTCTTATTAGAAAAAGTAGGCAAAGAATGGACTAAAACCACCTATTCGCAAGTTAAAGAACAAGTATATCGCCTTGGAGCCGGGCTTCAAGCTCTCGGAGTTAAAAAAGGCGAAAACATGGCTCTCTTGAGCGAAGGTCGCAACATGTGGGTTGTGGGCGAGCTTGCAATGTTTTATGCAGGTGCTGTAAACGTACCCCTTTCAATAAAACTTGAAGAACGTAACGACTTGATGTTCCGTCTCATTCATGGCGATGT
Organism: uncultured Muribaculaceae bacterium; assembly: GCA_904502025.1. Lineage (GTDB taxonomy): Bacteria > Bacteroidota > Bacteroidia > Bacteroidales > Muribaculaceae > RGIG4079. The sequence goes on along the minus strand of CAJGDJ010000005.1, from coordinate 24,572 downwards.
GAAATATATCATGGTTTCAGGAACTCAATTAAAGAAAGTTCGTGCAATCAAAGATGAAATTCCCGATGTAAAACATATCATCGTTTTTGATAAACAAGATAGTTTTGAGGAGAAAGAAATCGCCCTTGAAGAAATTCTTAAAATGGGCGATGAGTTTCTTGCGTCACACTCAATGGAGGAATTTCTCAGTGTGGCACAATCAATCCAAAATGATGACTATGCCACTATTACATATACCAGTGGAACAACTGCCGATCCCAAAGGGGTTGTGTTAACCCACCGCAACTATACAGCCAACGTGGAGCAATCGCTCACTCTTGTTGACATCGATGAAACATGGCGTACGCTAATCATTCTCCCTCTTGACCACTGTTTTGCTCACGTTGTAGGGTTTTACATAATGATGGCTCAAGGAGCAACTGCTGCAACCGTACAAGTGGGACGTACTCCATTGGAAACTCTCAAAAATATTCCTCTAAATATCAAAGAGGTAAAGCCTCACTTCATTTTGAGTGTGCCTGCACTGGCTAAAACATTCAAGAAGAATATCGAACAAGCTATTCGTGCAAAAGGTAAAACAACCGAAAAACTTTTCAATTTCGGGCTGAAAGTAAAACAAACCTATTATGGCGATAGTAATCTCGACTTCAAAGGATTCCGTTTATTACTCAAACCTCTTGTTGCTCTTTTTGATAAAATTCTTTTTTCAAAAGTGCGTGAAAATTTCGGAGGCGAATTGCGTTTCTTTATAGGTGGAGGTGCATTGCTTGATAAAGATTTGCAAAAATTCTATGTTGGTGTGGGAATGCCTATGTATCAGGGATATGGGCTTTCAGAAGCTACTCCGGTGCTTTCGTCTAATGGTCCCGAAAAATATCGTTTCGGTTCAAGTGGTAAACTGGTAACCCCTATCGACCTCAAGATTTGCGACGACAAGGGCAACGAATTACCTCTTGGTGAAATGGGCGAAATCGTAGTGAAAGGTGAGAATGTAATGGCAGGATATTGGAAAAATCCCGAATCTACTGCCGAAACAATCAGAGATGGTTACCTTTATACCGGCGATTTGGGCTACATGACCAAAGAGGGCTTGTTGTATGTTAAAGGTCGTTTCAAAAGCCTTCTTATTTCAAGCGACGGCGAAAAATACAGTCCCGAAGGAATTGAAGAAGCATTAGTGCAATTAGCACCAAGTATTGACCAAGTAATGCTATATAATAATCAATCACAATACACTACGGCAGTAGTTGTTCCGAATAAAGATTATTTGAAACGAGCATTGAACGAAAAAGGATTGTCGCTCGATACCGAAGAAGGTCGCATTGAAGCATTGAAATTGATTGATGCCGATGTGGCTATGTTTAAGAAAGGTGGCGAACACGAAACGATGTTCCCCGATCGTTGGTTGCCGGCAGCTATCGCAGTATTGGCTGAACCATTTACTGAGCAAAATCAAATGATTAACAGTACAATGAAAATGGTGCGTGGAAAAATTGAAAAAGCCTACGCCGATCGCATTGACTATATGTACACCCCTGAGGGAAAACAACTTCTCAATCAACAAAATATAGATGCGTTAGCTTGACACAATAAAATATTTATCTAATTCGATAAAATGATTAAGGCAACATTTGATGTTGCCTTAATCATTTTATATGACTTATCGTTATAACTTATTTATCCACTCTGCAATGTCGTGTAGAACATGTTCGGAAATTGTGGTTTCGATTGCTCCGTAGTTCATGCTCGCTTGGCGTGATGAAGAAGGTTGGAACATGTGATTTAATCCCTCATATCGCTTTATCGTGGCATGTGGTATCATTTTTTGTGCCATTTCAAGGTTTTGTATAGCATCAACTTGATAGTCCCATGTGCCGTTGATAGCAAATACCGGGCATTTCACTTGTGAGAGATATTGAGTGGGGTCGAGTTTCACAAACGCCACATACCAAGGAGATGTCATCACTCTCACGGTTGTTTCAATATCTTGTTGTTTGTTGGTGCTATCACTTTTTAATATTTCGGTCAAGCGAACAGCAAGTTGGTCGGTGTCGGTTGAATTATAAATTGTCTCAAAAATAGTTTCAATCTGCACCAACTGCTCATCATTTAATGTCTGTCCCATCGTTTTGGCTATAAGCTGATTTTGACGCACCAATATATCTTTGCCACTCACATAAGGACCGGCAAGAGTTACAATAAAATTAACATCATAGGAATGTTGTGCAGCGTTAATCACAGCTATTAATCCCCCTTCGCTATGTCCTATAATGCCAATATGAGTTGTATCAATATCGTTTCGAGATTTAAGGTATTCAACGGCAGCCATTGCATCGGTAGCGAGGTCGAGTGTTGTGTCATCTTTGTTCCCTTTCGATGAGCCTCCTACACCACGATCATCATATCGTAAAACTGCAATGCCATGACGTGTGAGATAGTCGGCGATGACGGCAAATGGCTTGTGTCCAAATAATTCCTCATCACGATTTTGTGATCCACTGCCACTCACAAGCACAACGGCTTTATGGCTTTTGCCCCAAAATGGGGTTGTCAAAGTTCCGGCGAGGGTAATATCTCCGTTTTGGAATGTTACATCTTGCGAATTATATACAAATGGAGGTTGTGGTTCTTGCGGACGATTATACTTTGTCGCTTCGGCTGTGGTGCGAGTAAGGGTCAACGGCAATGACATTCCTTGCGTAAATGTGCCAATGATTGCCTTGTTATCTTGTGCTATTACCCCTTTGAAATCAGCATGCAGTGCAGGCATATTGATTGTGATGCTATCGCCTATTACCACAACTTTGCCACACTTAATATCCATTGCCCCCTGCATAGGTGAGTCAAGTGTTGCACTCCACACACTATCGTTAGTAATGTGAAATACGATAGGAAGATTTGCAACTTTTCCTTTCCAATGCCCAATAAAATCAGTGGCATTTGAAATAATGCAGCATGACAACATTATGGCGAAGATAAAGTTACGATTTATCATATTGATTTATTTTTCTAATTGAGCGAGAATTGAGCGTAGTTGTTCGTCGGTAGTGGTGAGTCGTGAACGGCACTCGGAGAGCAACTCAGTTGCACGACGAGTAAAGTCGGTTAATCGATCGATGTCACATTTATCGCCTTGCATCATTTGCAATATTGATTCTAATTCACTTACAGCCTCGGTATAGGTCATTTCCTTTACGGACTTAAATTGTAGTTCGTTTGCCATATATAATGTAGTTTTTATTGTTTTACTGATGTTATAGTGCCATTGGCAAGGGTTGTTTCGATTTTAGTACCCGTTGGCACATGCGACGCATCGGTTACTGCTTTCCCATTCACGCGAGTAATTGAATATCCACGACGCAAAGTTGCCTCAGGCGAGAGTGCATTGAGCATAGCTTGCATAGAATTAAGTTGGTCGTTTCGACGGTGAAGCACCACACCGGTTGCCGATGCAATTGAGCCGGCAATATGATCAAGCCGTGCGAGTTCAGGCGTAATGCGACGGGCTCCAATTTGAGCCAACGACAACATGTCGCTTCGTAATCGTGCCGATTCTCTTTCTACTGCTGTTATAGGGGCAGTAGGTAATAAGACTTCATAGCGAGAGAGCTGTTCTTTGTTTCCAGCAATGCGATCGCTCACTAATTGCAATATCGAAGCACCCATTGAACGAAGATGTTCCAATGCTATGTCACCACGATTTATCAACCATTCGGCAGCGGCGGTTGGGGTTTTTACACGCATATTAGCCACGTAGTCGAGTACCGTAATGTCGCGTTCATGTCCAATTCCCACAATAACAGGCAAGGGAAATTGTGCTATATTTGCAGCTAACTCATAGTTTTCGAATGCCACAAGGTCGCTCGTCGCTCCACCTCCACGAATTATAACCACACCGTCCCATTCATCTTGTTGCATTGCAATTTGGTTAAGAGCGGAAATAATTGTTGATGGAGTGCGGTCGCCCTGCATCACAGCTTCAAAAAGTTGTGTTTTGAAGTTAAGATGTGAGGAGTTGGAATATAATTGGTTAATAAAATCGCCATATCCGGCAGCCCCACGAGCCGATACCACTGCTATTCGCAAAGGCACTTCACACCAATCGAGTTGGCGATTCATTTCGATGATGCCCTCACGTTGTAATCGTTCAAGAATTTCACGACGGAGACGAAGCAAATCGCCCATAGTGTATTCGGGATTTACGGCAGTAATCACAAGCGACATGCCATAAATCGGGTGCATTGATGCTGATGCTCGCACCATAACTTTCAGCCCTGACGTAAATCGTTGACCGGTAGCATTGAGAAATTCTACCGCAAGGCGAGAATATATATTTGCCCAAATCACACCTCGTGCCTTTGCGAGTGTAGCTCCGGTATCGGGGTGTTTTTGCAGCAGTTCCATATAACAATGTCCGCCACGCACCGATACATCGCTCAACTCGGCAGTAACCCACACGTTTTGTGTGTCGGGCACGGTCATCAACGCGGCAATACGTTGATTGAGTTGTAGCAAAGTGAGTGTTTGTTCGTTCATCGCTAAAGGCTTTTTCAAAGAATTATTGTTTCTTAAACTTTTTTCCTGTCCATTTATATTTTAATTGAGGAGAGAGCCATTTTGACACTTGTTGCCAAGTGTTTTTATCAAAATAATCTTTCAATTGGTTGGTTATTGTCAATACACCACTCTCAACATCAAAATTATAACTTGCAATGATGAAAGGTACGGCATTTTCTACATCATCACGCATCTTTTTGCCATCATCAGTGAGCCAGTCAGCAAGTTTTGGCGATGAAAAATATTTTTCGGTCGATAGTTTTTCCCATTCAAAATCATAGAATGATATTTCACTATCGTACATAGGGATTGAATGAGTTGAAATTAGTAAAATCAGATTTTTAGCAGGCATCGACAATTGATATTGCAATACTTCTGACGCTTTAATTTTAATGCAAGTGCTGTCGCAATATGTAACCATGCTTGAATCTTCAAACACATTTAACGAGGGTCGATTATACGCACTTTCGTAATAATCAATCATGTCAAGACGAGTGTTTTCTTCAAGCATAGGAAATATCTCATCGGGAGCCTCAATAAACAGATGTTTTGCCGCTACCGGGCGGGTGTCATTTTTTGCAACAAGCACAAATGCTAAGGTACAAATACTAATTATTACACAAAATATTCGTTTCATATCTTATATAACAACTTTTTCAATAAAACTATTTTTTGCGACGTGAAAATCTTTTGCCATCACGTCTTTTATGTTTGGGCTTGTCGAAGTTTTCGACATCATCACTATTATCTCCTACTGCGACTTTGCGATTGCGACGAGCCGAAGCTCGTGCATAATCACGTTCGGGGTCGGCAATTTCAGTGAATACTCGTTTGCCAAGAAAATCGCTGCCTTTGAGTGAAGCCACTACGCGTTTTGCATCTCCTTTTTTTACATCAAAAAGTGAGTATCCTGATAAAAGGTCGATACGTCCCACTTCGACACGAGCCCCCGGCACCCATTTATTAATAATCTCAATGAGGTTGCCGGCATAGAAGCCATCGGATTTGCCGAGATTGATATACACACGAGCCATGCCTTTTTCGGCTGTGCGACGATCTTTTTCTTTTTCATTGCGGGGCTTGTTGTTCTCGCCACGTTCTTTTTTGTCTTTTTGGGGTTTCTTATCTTCAATTACCTCAATTGTGGGTGCATCTTTATAGTAATCAAGCAGGCGGTTAAACTCAAGAGAAAGAATGCGTTTTAATAAATCTTCTCCCGACAGCCAGCCAAGTTTTCGACTTACACCGGTGAAATATTTATCGATTTGTTCATCGTTGACTTCCACCTGTTCTAATCGATGAGCAAGATTATAAAGTTGTTTTTCGATAATATGTTCGGGAGAAGGAACTTCTTTGCGTTCAAATTTCTTCCCGATAATTTTCTCGATATCACGTATTCTGCTCTTTTCACGAGAATGGACAATAGAAACTGAAACTCCCGTTCTTCCGGCTCGACCTGTACGCCCTGAACGATGAGTATATACGGCTGTGTCATCGGGCAATCCATAGTTGATTACGTGGGTAAGCTCATCTACATCAAGACCTCGAGCTGCCACGTCGGTAGCAACAAGTATAGATATAACTCTGTCGCGAAATTTCTTCATAGTCAAGTCGCGTTGTTGTTGCGACAAGTCGCCATGAAGAGCGTCGGCATTATATCCGTCTTGAATGAGTTTATCGGCAATCTCTTGAGTGTCGCGACGTGTGCGACAAAATATTATGGCATATATGCTTGGATTATTATCGGCGATGCGTTTGAGAGCAAGATATTTATCGCGAGCATGTACCATATAATATATGTGATTCACATTGGCAGCACCCTCGTTGCGTTGTCCTACAACAAATTCCACCGGATCGTGCATGTATTTCTTTGCAATTTTGCCAATTTCGGGGGGCATTGTCGCTGAGAACATTAACATTTTACGTTGCTCGGGAACATGCGAAAGAACCTCATTGATAGAATCAAGAAATCCCATGTTGAGCATTTCGTCGGCTTCATCGAGAATTACGGTGTGAACATTTTCGAGATGTGCCACGCCACGTTTAATCAAGTCGAGCAAACGACCGGGAGTAGCCACAATCACTTGCACCCCTCTACGCAATGAGCGTATTTGGCTTTCGATGCTTGAGCCTCCATATACAGGCAATACATTTACTTCGGGAAGGTATTTTGAAAAGTCGGCAAGATCTTCGGCTATTTGTAAACACAATTCTCGTGTGGGTGACAATATTACAGCTTGAGGCTCTCGCAATGATGAATTGATGCGTTGCAACACCGGCAACCCAAATGCAGCCGTTTTTCCGGTACCGGTCTGAGCCAGTGCCACCACATCATTATCTTCATTTAATAAATGTGGGATTACTTTTGCCTGCACAGGCATAGGCATCTCAAATCCCATCTCACTAATGGCAAGCAACAGTTCATCGCTTACCCCTAATTCTTCAAATGTTTTCATGCCACAAAGATAGCACATTTAATTCACAATTAACACAAATGAGATTTAATGATTTAATCTTCATAAATAATGTCTTTGATAATCGGGTAAATACAAATTTATTGTGTAACTTTGCAGTTGAAAATAATATTGAAAAATAATATAACAATATACTATAATGGATTTTATCGAAGAATTGACCTGGCGTGGCATGATTCACACTGTGATGCCCGGAACAGACGAACAACTAAAAAAAGAAATGACTACGGCTTATTTGGGTATTGACCCAACTGCCGACTCTTTACATATCGGACACTTGGTGGGAGTGATGATGCTTAAGCATTTTCAACGTGCCGGACATAAACCCATTGCCCTCGTAGGAGGTGCTACCGGCATGATTGGTGACCCCTCAATGAAAAGCCAAGAGCGTAAACTTCTTGACGAAGAAACTCTCCGCCACAACCAAGAAGCTATCAAAAAGCAACTTGCAAAGTTCCTCGACTTTGATAGCGACGCTCCAAACGCAGCAGAGTTGGTGAATAATTACGACTGGATGAAAAACTTTTCATTCCTCGACTTTATTCGCGATGTGGGCAAACACATCACAGTAAACTATATGATGGCAAAAGATTCGGTTAAGAAGCGTCTTTCGGGAGAGTCTCAACAAGGAATGTCGTTTACCGAGTTTTCTTACCAACTTGTACAGGGTTATGACTTCTTAACTCTCTACAAAGAGAAAAATTGCCGTCTTCAACTTGGCGGTTCTGACCAATGGGGCAATATTACCACCGGAACTGAATTGATTCGTCGCACAGTTGGTGGTGAAGCTTACGCACTCACATGTCCTCTAATTACCAAAGCCGATGGTGGTAAATTTGGCAAAACTGAAAGTGGTAACGTGTGGTTGGATTCTCGCTACACTTCTCCTTATAAGTTCTATCAATTCTGGTTGAACGTGTCAGATGCAGACGCTGAAAAATATATCAAAATTTTCACCGAACTTTCTCGCGAAGAAATCCAGACATTGGTTGAAGAACAAGAAAAAGACCCCGGCTTGCGTCCATTGCAAAAGCGTCTTGCAAAAGAAATAACCACAATGGTACACTCTGCCGACGAATATGAAGCTGCTGTTGAAGCTTCGCAAATTCTTTTCAGCAACAAAGCTTCTGAAACTCTTCGCAAAATCGACGAAGCTACACTTTTGGCGGTGTTTGAAGGTGTGCCAACATTCGAAGTTGAAAAAGCCGACATCGAAGCCGGTGTAAAAATTGCTGATCTTTTGGTTGAAAAAGCTGCGGTATTCCCATCTAAAGGCGAACTTCGTAAGCTTGCACAACAAGGAGGTGTGTCAATCAATAAAGAAAAGATTACCGATGTGTATGCCGATGCTTCGGCCGACATGTTGCTCAATAACAAGTATATACTTGTTCAAAAGGGTAAAAAGAATTATTTCTTGCTCATTGCAAAATAAAAAAAGTTGCAAAAAAGTTTGCACAGTAAAAAAAATGTGCGTAACTTTGCAACGCTTTAGGACGGAAGTCTTGGGCAAATAAGGATTGTCTTATGGTGTAATGGTAGCACTGCAGTTTTTGGTTCTGCCTGTCTAGGTTCGAGTCCTGGTAAGACAACTTAAAATAAAACGCTGATTCTCACGAGTCAGCGTTTTTGTTTTATCTCTTTCTCGGCTTATTGGTCAAAATAGAGCTTATTGTGATTGTGTGTGATGCAAAATCTTATTTTGTGATTGTGCATTGTGGATTAAAAATATTATCTTTGCTTTTTGAACTATCAAATACTTAGTATGAAGAAGTTTTTTTTGATATTGATGGGAGTGTTGTTGTTTTCGGCATGTTCAGGAGGTGTCGGGCATCACGCAATCTCTGATGCTGAAGATTTTATTGCTCGAAAAGATTATAAAGCGGCTCAAGAAATCAGTGATGATATAATGGCAGAAGTTGATATAGCCGATGCTTCGGTGAAGTCGTTATGCCGATTATCGATGGTGTATGTAAAGCTGTCGGAGCAGTTAAATGAAGTGGAGAATATGGCAGTTGCTACAAAATGTTATCATGCTGCAGTTGAGAAAAATGCTGATTCGGTGGCTGCGTGTTTTTCAGATTTGTCGGTAGAAGATGTTCAATATACCGAAATGTTGCGAACGCTTTCTGATGTAATTGATGCTCCATGCGATATAAGAGATGGCGAGCCTATTGATAGCTGCTGTGATGTCCATGGCGAGTTGTGTAATCATCACGAATGTAATAACTAAAAAAGTCAACAAATGAAAATGAATGATTGGCAAGCCGGCTTGCAGGCTTTTCTTGATTCGAATCCCGATTTGCCTCAAGGGGAAGATTCAACTGTGGAAAACGACGAAAAAACATCAACGAAGCAACCACGCCTTGATATAATTCTTGAAAAGAAGGGTAGAGGCGGAAAGGTGGCAACGATAGTAACCGGATTTGCTATCAATGATGACGAGGTGTCGGCATTGGCAAGCAAAATGAAAGCATCGCTTGGAACAGGAGGGTCGGCTCGTGGTGGCGAGATTCTGATTCAAGGCGACAAGCGTGATGCTGTGTTGAATTTCCTTACAAAGCAAGGCTATAAAGCTCGAATAATATAATTGCCTAATTTTAGAATGTCGAAAAACTATGCTTACGGTTTATAAAGCATCGGCGGGGTCGGGAAAGACATATACTCTTGCATACGAGTATATAAAGTTGGTGTTGGGTTATAAAGATCATAATACCGGAAAGTATAGGCTTAATAAAAATCCTCAAGAGGAGCATCAAGATGTTCTTGCCATAACTTTTACGAATAAGGCGACTGATGAAATGAAACGTCGCATCATAAAGGAACTTGCTATAATTGCCGAGTTGCCTGCTATGGGGGGCGAAAAAAGTCCTTATCTAAAAGATTTATTGAGTCTTTTTGAATGCACTAAAGATGAGTTAAAGGCAACTGCCGAAACTGTATTAGGACAATTGCTGTTTGATTACACTTTTTTCAATGTAAGCACAATCGATGCCTTCTTTCAAAATGTGTTGCGTACGTTTGCATTTGAAGTCGACCTTACCGGAAATTATGAAGTGGAATTAGATGATTCATTTGCCATTTCCTCAGGTGTGAATGAGTTGTTTAATGCGATAAACTATCGAAATGACTCTCGCTCAAAGCTTTTGGCTGAATGGTTGCGACAGTTTATGATGCAAAAAATAGAGGAGGGAGGTAGTTTTAATTTGTTTAATCGTAAGTCGCAGATATATGGCGATTTATTGCGATTTATCAAGAAATTATCCGACGAGCAGTTTAGGTTGCGATTAAACAATGATGTGGAATCATATTTTGATGACCCTACCCGAATTGTGAGATTTGAGGAGCAGTTGAAAAAGCAAATAGGGGTAACTCGAAATGTGATAAAAAATACAGCGGAAAACATATTTAAGCTATTAAGTGAAGATGATGTTGCGGGTATGCAGCATCATGTGAAAACTCCGATAATAAAATGGCAGGATATTCTTAACCAAAAAATAGACGATATTGACTTGTCAAATACCATTAAGGGGGTTGCCAATCATGAAAAACCGATATTTAAGAAAGGTTATATAGTGTCGCAAGAGGTTGAAGAGGCTGTTCAGTCGGCGATAGAGCGAATTGTTGAGCTGATACCTCGATTGAAGTTTTTGGCGTTAATACGCAAAAATATTTATGGCTTGGGGCTGATTGGTGACACAATGAGATTTATTAAGGAGTTTCGGGAAAATAATAATTTAATACTTTTGTCGGACACTAATGATTTGTTGCAACGTATCATTAGTGAAGATGAAGCTCCATTTATATATGAACGAATGGGGGTGAGGTTAAATCATTTTTTGATTGATGAGTTTCAAGATACCTCGCGTTTGCAATGGCAAAATATTAACCCTCTTGTTTCTGAAAGTCTTTCGCAGGATAATGACAATCTCATTATTGGTGATGTTAAACAATGTATTTATCGTTTTCGAAATTCCGACCCTTCATTGTTGCAAAATCAAGTGGCAAATGATTTTACCGGTCAAATAAATGAGCGAGGAGTCGATGTGAAGGAAAATACAAATTGGCGAAGTTCGGCAGAGGTTGTGAAATTTAATAACACACTGTTCTCGGCTTTGTCATATATACTTGATGTGGAGGACGAGTATTCAAATATAACACAGCAAGTGTCGGAAAAACATGAGAATCATCGTGGGTATGTGAAGTTTGAGTTTATTGATGACGATGATGATAAAAAACTGAAATCATTTGAAAAGATGGCTGTCGATATAAAACGGCAGTTGGATTCGGGATACCAACAAAAAGATATTGCAATACTTGTTCGCAACGGAAATGATGGCGAAAGTGCGATTAATTATTTAATGGATTTGATGGTTGACCCCGAAGTCGATTTTCCAAAGATAAATATTATATCAGATGGAGCTCTCAAAGTTGACTCATCGCCAATGGTAAAACTAATTATCAGTGTGTTGCGATTGTTGAGTAGCGATATTGAGGGTGGGTCACGATATATGTCAAAACGTCGGTTTAATCAAATTCTACATAGTTATGTGCTTTATACAAATAGGGGTGTAGAACCTAATGAAGCATTGAATAAAGCCATAAATGGAGATTCGTCCGATGTCGATAAATTGATTGATGAGGTTGAGCAGATAGAACATGTGAGTTTGCCAACTTTGGTTGAACGAATAATAGTGCGTTATATCCCCGAAGATTTGCGAATGCGTGATATTGCGTTTATAACAGCATTTCAAGACGAAGTGTTGGATTTTTGTTCGCGAGGAAGTCATGATGTTAATTCGTTTCTTCGTTGGTGGGATAGCTCGTCGAGCCACTATTTGGCTTCATCGACCGATGTTGATGCCATTAGAGTGATGACCATTCATAAATCAAAAGGGTTGGAATTTAAGTGTGTGCATATTCCTATTGCAAATTGGCCTATTACTGATGATCCTAAAAAAGCTGATTATCGTTGGTTTGACAGTGTTGCAATCGATGGTATTGATGGAGAATTAATACCACCTGTGTTTGCACTTAAAAACACAAAAAGCCTTGAGGATACACCTTTGAAGTATCAATATGAACAAAATCTAAGAGCTGAAAAAGTTGATACTATTAATGTTACGTATGTAGCATTTACGCGTGCCATCGATGAATTATGCGTTAATTGTATGGTTACGGGTAAAACAGAAAAGAATAGTATCTCGACGGCAATATATGAAGCATTTGAGGTTGCTTCTCCCGATTATTGTGCATCATTAACCGAATATCATAGTGGAGCCAAAGGAGAACTGTATATTCCGCTAAATTCGGCCGATAAAAAAAGCGTGTTTGAAATTGGTGAGCCGACAGTGGCACAGAAAGACGAAGAGAAAAAAATACCACCGGCCGAAGTGGTTTTTGAACGCGAAGCTTCGCCTTATATCTCGGCTGACCGTGATGATCTTTGGAAATTAACCGAGATGGAAGATGACGGTCAGATTGAAGATGCAAAAAATAGAGGAGTCTTTTTGCATAGGGTAATGGAGCATGTGTATCATTTGTCAGATTTGCAATTGGCGTTAAAGCGACAAGGGTATCGAAATAATATATCAGACCAAGAGCTTGATGAAATGTATGTGATGTTATCGAGAGCCTTTTCTGATGAGAGGGTGTTGAAATGGTTTGAAGGATATAGAAAGGTTGTAAATGAGCGTTCGATATGTCTTAAAAAAGATGCAAAACATACACGCCCCGATCGTATAGTATGGACAGCAGAAGGTACGATTGATGTGGTTGATTATAAATTTGGAGAAGAGTCAGAAGATTATAAAGACCAAGTTAAAGAATACATGAAACATCTTATTGATATGGGTCATGAAAATGTGAGGGGCTTTTTGTGGTATGTAGATAAAGGAAAAATATTAGAAGTAAAATAAATAAAAATAAATTATGAGAATCAAATCAATTATTGTTTTAGTAGCAATATTATTAGTTTCGGCTGTAGATGCAAATGCTTGTACCGGGCTTATAGCCGGTAAAGCTGCGACGCCCGACGGAAGTGCGTTAGTTACGTATGCTGCCGATAGTCATACATTGTATGGAGAGTTGTATAATCAACCGGCAGCTGATTACCCTTCGGGAACAATGCGAAAAGTGATAGAGTGGGACACCGGTAAATTTTTGGGCGAAATTCCCGAAGTCGCTCACACTTATCGCACAATAGGTAATATGAATGAACATGGGCTTGTGATTGTGGAAAGCACATGGGGTGGTCGTGAAGAACTTGTTGATACGACCGGAATTATCGATTATGGTTCATTGATATACATATCACTTCAAAGGGCAAAGACTGCTCGTGAGGCTATTACGGTAATGACTAATTTAGTTAGAGATTATGGCTATGCAAGCTCAGGTGAATCATTTACTATTGCCGATCCTAATGAGGTGTGGATAATGGAGCTTATAGGTAAAGGTGGAAAAGAAAAAGGAGCGGTGTGGGTTGCTATTCGTGTGCCCGATGATTGTATCTCAGGTCATGCCAACCACTCTCGCATACATCGTTTCCCATTAAAAGATAAGGAAAATTGCATTTATTCTCCCGATGTAATTAAGTTTGCTCGTAAGCAGGGATATTTTAATGGTAAAGATGAAGAGTTTAGTTTCTCTTTGGCATACGCAATTACCGATGCAAGTGCATTGCGAGGTTGCGATGCTCGTGTGTGGAGCTATTATAATCGTTTTGCCGATGGTATGGACTCTTATTTGCCATGGATTCTTAAAGGAGAGGGCGAAGTGTTGCCTCTTTGGGTTAAGCCAACTCGCAAAGTGGGGGTTAGAGATATGCAAAATATGATGCGAGACCACTTTGAGGGCACGCCACTCGATATGACACAAGATATTGGTGCCGGACCATTTAAGTTGCCTTATCGTTGGCGTCCGTTGACTTATAAGGTAGATGGTAAAACATACACTCATGAACGAGCTATCGCTACACAACAAACCGGTTTTTCATTGGTGGCTCAATTGCGAAACGACAAGCCCGATTATATGAAAACAATTTTATGGTTTGGTGTAGATGATGCAAATACGTGTGTTTATGTGCCGTTTTATAATTGTACGACAACTGTTCCTCATGAATTTGCAGTGGGGAATGGCGATATGTATAACTTGTCGTGGGACGCTGCATTTTGGGTAACTAATTATGTGTCGAATCAAACGTATCAACGCTATTCGTTGATGATTGATGATGTGAGAAAAGTGCAGACGGCATTGGAGGATTCGATTGCTGCCGATGTTAATATGATAGAACGAGAGATTGCCGAGTTTGCTCCGGCGGTATCTTCAAAGCTATTGCAAGATCTCTCTAATATTTGGTCAAAAAAATATGTGGTAAAATATAAAGAGTTAGGCGACTATTTGTTGGTTAAATATCTCGATGGTAATGTGAAAAAAGAGAAGAATGGAAGGTTTGAGCGTTCTCAGTATGGAATGCCTGTGTATCCTCAATTCCCGGGGTATGATGATCGTTATCATCGCACCATTGTAGATGAAACCGGCGACCGTCTCCAAGTAATAGAGCCTCAAATAGGGCAAAAATAGGACAAAGATTGAAATATTTTGTCTAAAAGTTGTCAATTAAGAAGATATTAGCTAACTTTGCACAGTTTTTTCAAACAATATTAAGTGGGACAGTTTTCAGAATTTAAGCTACCGCTAAAGAGTATGCCTATTGGAACTCAAAGTTTTGAGTATCATTTAGGTAAGGAATTTTTCACTGAAATGGAAAGTTCTGATATTCAAGATGCCGACTTAAATGTGAAGCTATCGGTAATCCACAAAGGCGATATTTACGACCTTAATTTTGATATAAAGGGAGAAATGACGCTTATTTGTGATCGTTGCCTTGATTATATGCAACAACCGGTAGATGTTGAATATCACATTGTAGTGAAATATGGCGATGAATATTGTGATGACTCTGATGAGGTGCTTGAAATCCCTGAAAATGAGAACTACTTTAATGTTGCTGATTTAATTTATGATACAGTATCTTTGGAGATACCTATAATGCACGTACACTCCGATGGAGAATGCAATGAGTCAATGAGTGAAGTGTTGCGAAAACATCAAGTGGGCGTAGGTGTGGAACTTGAATCAGAAGAAGAACAAGCAATTGACCCACGATGGGCAAAACTAAAAGAATTAAGTGAAAACAATTAATAAAATAATTAAATAAAATGGCACATCCTAAACGAAAACAATCAAAGACAAGAACTGCAAAACGTAGAACTCACGACAAAGCAGTTGCTCCTACACTTGCTATCTGCCCTAATTGTGGTGCATGGCATGTATATCACACAGTATGTGGCGAATGTGGCTACTACCGTGGTAAAGTCGCTATTGAAAAGAACGCTGCTGTTTAATCAAGCGACAGGGAGATTCCCTATGAACATATATATCTCCTGAATATTTTTTTATTTAGGAGATGTTTTGCATTTTTATAAGTCAAACAAAACCGATTTTATGGTTAACGCAAGAATTGCCGGTATTGCATCTTATGTTCCGGAAGATATCCTTGACAACGAGATGTTGTCAAGGATGGTTGATACAAGCGACGAATGGATTACTACAAGAGTAGGAATCAAAGAACGTCATATTTTGAAGAAAGAGGGCGTAGGTTCTTCTTTTATGGGCATAAATGCTGTTAATAAATTGATTGAGTCAACTTCAACTAATCCAGATGATGTTGATTTGTTGATTTGTGCAACTTCAAATCCTGATTATAGATTTCCTTCAACAGGTTCGATTATTGCTGGTGGTTGTGGAGTGAAAAATGCGTATTCATACGATATTCAAGCTGCATGTACCGGATTCCTTGTGGCTCTTCAAGATGCTACAGCCTATATTCGCTCAGGAATGTATAAAAAGGTTGTTGTTGTGGCAACTGAAAAAATGTCATCGATGGTAAACTATTCCGACCGCACCACTTGCCCCCTTTTTGGCGATGCTGCAGCTGCAGTTTTGGTTGAACCAACCAATGAGAATGTGGGAGTTATCGATGGTGTATTTCGAGTAGAAAGCCATGTGGAGCATTTGTTGATGAAAGCCGGAGGTTCAGTTAAACCGGCTTCGCATGAATCGATTGATGCCGGGGAACATTATGTGTACCAAGACGGTCGCAACGTTTATAAACATGCGGTAACAAATATGCTTGATTCGTCAATTGAGGTCGTAACACGTAATGGATTATGTATGAATTCAATTGATTGGTTTATTCCTCATCAAGCTAATTTGCGTATTATTGAGGCAGTCGCTGGGCGTGCCGGAGTTGACCCTTCAAAAGTACTTGTAAATATAGAACATTATGGAAACACGAGTGCAGCCTCAATACCGTTGTGTTTAGATGAATATAAAGATAAAATTAAAAAGGGAGATAAACTTATCCTAACTGCATTTGGTGCCGGATTTACTTGGGGTGCAATGTACGTGATTTGGGATATTTAATAAATTAATTGATTAAAGGACTCTTCTTTCAAGGCAATATATTAACACGAAAATAGCAAGGTCATCAAAGGGTGATAATAGGGCTATTTTCGTGTTTATTTTGTGTTTGGAGAGTATAGATATAAATTACTTAAAGCATAACGATTATGACCAACGAGCACAGAGCCGGTTTCGTAAATATTGTGGGTAACCCTAATGTGGGAAAATCAACATTGATGAATGACTTGGTGGGAGAGCGTGTGAGTATTATTACAGCAAAAGCACAGACTACTCGTCATCGCATTATGGGGATTGTGAATACTGAAGAGTATCAAATTGTATTTTCTGATACTCCCGGAGTATTGTCGCCTAAATACAAACTTCAAAAAAGTATGCTTGACTTTTCGGAGGGTGCTTTAACCGATGCCGATGTGCTTTTATATGTAACCGATGTGGTGGAGGATCCGGAGAAGAATGCAGATTTTCTTGCAAAAGTAGCGAAAGAGAAAATTCCGGTGTTGTTGGTTATCAACAAAATCGATTTACTAAAAGGACAAGATGATTTGGTGCAAATCGTAACGCGATGGAAGGAACGATTGCCAAACGCCGAAATATTTCCAACATCGGCCAAGGAACATTTTAATGTAAAA
Source organism: uncultured Muribaculaceae bacterium (assembly GCA_904502025.1). GTDB lineage: Bacteria > Bacteroidota > Bacteroidia > Bacteroidales > Muribaculaceae > RGIG4079. The sequence goes on along the minus strand of CAJGDJ010000005.1, from coordinate 7,429 downwards.
AATCTTATGGCACGAATTGTTGAATTGTTGCCAGAGTGTCCCCCTTATTTTGGAAAAGATGCGTTAACCGATAAGCCGGCTCGATTTTTTGTAACTGAAATTATTCGAGAAAAAATACTCCTGAACTATGATAAAGAGGTGCCATATTCGGTTGAGGTTATTGTGGAAAAATTTGATGAAAGCGATGAGGCGATTCATATAATGGCTGTGATATATGTGGAACGTGATAGTCAAAAGGGTATAATTATCGGAAGAGGAGGGTCTATGCTCAAGAAAGTAGGTATAGATGCTCGCAAAGATATTGCAACATTCTTTGGCAAACGTATTTATCTTGAAATGTTTGTAAAGGTAGAGCCAAATTGGAGGAATCGAGAAAATAAATTACGCTCGTTTGGTTATATGGAATAAAATGATAGCCTTTCACATAAAATGATTATATTTGTAACTAATAATTGAAAAACTATAAGTAATATAGAAATATGGGACAACTTGTAGCTATAGTAGGACGCCCCAATGTGGGTAAATCAACGCTGTTTAATCGATTGACCGAATCACGTCAGGCTATCGTTGATGAAACTGCAGGTACTACTCGCGACCGCCAATATGGAAAAGTAGATTGGGGTGGGCGTGAGTTTTCAATCGTAGATACAGGCGGTTGGGTTGTAAACTCCGAAGATATATTTGAAGGTGAGATAAATAAGCAGGTGGCGTTGGCTATTGAACAAGCCGATGTGATATTGTTTGTTGTTGATGCCATGAATGGTGTAACAGACCTTGATGACCATGTGGCTGAAATTCTTCGTAAATCAAAGAAACCTGTGATTCTGGTTGCAAACAAGGTCGATTCTAATGATTGGCTTTATAATGTACCCGAATTTTATAGTTTAGGTCTTGGTGATCCATATCCTGTGTCGGCTATGAGTGGTTATGGAACAGGCGACCTCCTTGATGATGTGGTTAAGAAATTTCCTGAGGTCGAAGAGGCTGAAGAAGAGCTTGAGAATATTCCAAAATTTGCTATTGTTGGTAGGCCTAATGCGGGTAAATCATCGTTGATAAACTCATTTATTGGCGAAGAACGCAATATCGTAACCGATATAGCGGGGACAACTCGCGATAGTATATATACTCGCTATAATAAGTTTGGGTTTGATTTCTATCTTGTAGATACTGCCGGTATTCGTAAGAAAACAAAGGTCAACGAAGATATTGAATATTATTCGGTAATACGAAGCATTCGAGCTATTGAAGCATCTGATGTGTGTATCCTTATGATTGATGCTACACGAGGCATTGAAGCACAAGATACTAATATCTTCTCATTGATTCAACGAAATAAAAAAGGTCTTGTGGTGTGTGTCAACAAATGGGACTTAGTGCAAGATAAATCACTCGAAGCGATTAAGCATTATGAAGCTGCCATTCGTGAACGTTTTGCTCCATTTACCGATTTTCCTATTATTTTCACCTCGGCATTGACAAAACAACGCATTTATAAGGTGTTGGAAACGGCAGTGGAGGTATATCAAAATCGCACTCGTCTTGTGCCTACATCACAATTAAATAATGTGATGCTTGAAGCTATTGCGGCATATCCACCACCCGCGAATAAGGGTAAATATGTGAAGATTAAGTATGTAACAATGCTTAAAGGAGCACCGGTGCCAACGTTTATTTTCTTCTGTAACCTCCCACAATGGGTGAAAGAGCCATATCGCCGTTATCTTGAAAATAAGATACGTGCAAATTGGGAATTTACCGGAACACCGATTTGTGTATTCATGCGCGAAAAGTAAGATAAGACAAATTTATTTTGAGGAGTGTCGGTGTTTTAATGCCGACACTCTGTTTTTTATGAGTTAATATAAGTGTCTGATTAAAAAATACGCTATATTTGTGGTCATAACGATATGATTATGGCTAAAAGGTTTCTTGTTACAACAATATTGGCTATCGCATTTTGTGTAAGTGTGAGTGCCGATGCGCCAAAACGTGAATGGCGTTCAACATGGCTTGCTACTGTCGCAAATATTGACTGGCCAAAAGTGAAAGGCACGAGTCCCGAAATAATAGCTCAACAAAAGCAAGAAATGATTGACTATCTCAACGGTTTGAAATTGATGAATATGAATGCGGTCTGTTTTCAAGTTCGCTCGATGTGTGATGCCATGTATCAATCGAGTTATGAACCATGGTCGTCGTATCTCACAGGCACTCGTGGCACTAACCCAGGGTGGGACCCTTTGGCATTTGTAGTTGAAGAGTGTCACAAGCGAGGTATTGATTGTTATGCTTGGGTAAATCCATATCGTTGGGCTCATAATGGGACAAACTGGAAAACTGATATAGATAATTCATTAGAAGATAGAGGAATCCTTTTGTCAAATGGCGAAAAGACATATCTTAATCCTGGTTTGCCTGAGGTGCGTGAGCATATCGTGAAGGTGTGTAAAGAGATTATTACTAAATATGATGTGCAAGGGCTTATTTTTGACGATTATTTCTATCCAACCCTTTCTACCGACGAAACAGCTAGTGATTACAATCTATGGAAAGAACGTGGTGGAGATTTGAGTTTTAGTGATTGGCGACGTGCAAATGTTGATCAAATGGTGAAAGATGTATATTCGATGGTACAAGAGAATCGTCCTGATTTGCGATTTGGCATCTCTCCGGCATCTGCAGCGGGTCGCTCAACATGGAAATATGGATTGCCTGTCGCTCCATTTGCTAAAAACGATTGGCAATATGAGGGAATATATTCCGATCCTTTGTCGTGGCTAAATAGTGGCACAATTGACTTTATATCGCCACAAGAATATGTACACACCGATAATGAATCAAAACCATTTGAGCCTCTCACTGATTGGTGGGACGAAATGGCAACACACTTTGGTCGTCATCATTATACAAGTGTGTCAATATCATGTTTGGCCGATGATAACACACAAGCACATTGGGATGAACATGTGAATCAAACTCTCATTGCTCGTCGATTGTCGCGAACAGGCGTGTTTGGAGTATGCTATTTTAGTACAAGATATTTGAATGGACCATCGGTAACTGGGGCAGGGGAGTATTTTAGAGATAAAATCTTTTCACATCCATCTCTTGCACCTGTCCTTGAGTGGAAAAAGGGTGTGAATTATGACCCAGTAGATGGATTGGTCGTTGCTGACGGGAAACTTAATTGGAAAGCGACAACTAATGGCAATGCTATTATTCGTTACACTGTATATGCTGTGCCCGATGAAGTTTCATATAGCGACGCCTTTATTGATGACGGGTTGAGCAATGAATATTTGCTTGGTGTGAGTTATTATACAGAATATTATTTGCCTGCTGAAAAAGTAGAGGATCATTGGTTCGCAGTGTGTATTTATGATGGGTATGGGCGAGAATCACGTCCAGCTGTTATTGGATATGAAGGTGAACAATCTCAGGCCGTAACTCTATTAAGCCCCGAAAATAACGCTGAAGTTGATTGGGATTGCTCATTCTCGTGGACATCGCTTGGACGCACATCTTATGCTCTCGAAATAGCCGAAGATAAAGAATTTAAAGCACTTATATATAGTCAAAAATGGATAAATGATTCTAGTGTTACCATCGATTTGGGATTTATGGAGGATGATAAGGAGTATTTTTGGCGAGTTCTATCAATAGAAGAGGGTAAATTAGAGTCGGTAAGTAAAGCATTGAGAATTGTGTCGCCCACTCGCAAAGATGCTGCTAAGGCAGAACTTATTTCGCCCAAAATTGATGAAAAAGTGGGGGAAAATATCACTTTTGAATGGAACGGAGATAAGAATGCCGATATGTTTAAGCTCCAAATAGCCTCATCGCTAGAATTTGAAGATGTTGTTTATGAAGTAGAAACTACCGATAATAAAGTTGAAATACCGTCGGCATTTGTGGGCTTGGGAACTCGCTATTGGCACGTGAAAAGCGAAGGCAAGAGAGTTAATACTTCATTATCGGAATATGGCTCGTTTGAAGTAGAGGAGGTTGGTATTGGCGACTTCGAAGAGGGATATGAAATTAAAAATGACACATGTGACTATGTGGGCAAAGATGGCATGAGTGTGAAGAATCTATGGATGCGCTCGGTGAAAAAAGGTTTTGAAAATATTGAGTTTGACGAGAATGGGAAACTCAATCGTACTTTTATTGCAAAAGATGGTTATGTATATCTTGCGGGTCGTACTGAAAATTCATCGTATGCATCGGTTTATCTACGTAAATATAATGGGACGACTGGTGAGCATGTAGAAGATAAGTATATCTTCAACTCGTCATCATCAAGTTCATATCCATGCAACACTATTGCAAAAGATAGTAAGGGGAATGTGTGTATAGCAAATATGTCAACACACATAGATTCGGTAGCAATAATAGTTAATTATGTAGATTTAAATACATGTATAGCCAAAGAGGTGTGTCGTCTCACTTGTCCCGAAGGTGGTAGAGCTGATAATATTTCGATATATGGTGATGTGTTGTCGGGGCATTTCTATGTGTTTGCAGCTATTAAAGATTCGAATAAGGTAGTGCGTTGGACTGTAACAGACGACACATTTACAAGCGAAGTGTGCTTTCTCAAATCGTTTTATCCTACAAATGCTTCATTATTGGGAACAGCACCTCTTGTAATCCCGATTGCGGAAAGCGATATATTAGTAGATGGCACAACTATATATCCCACTCGCTATAATTTTGCAACCGGTGAAATCACTGAATCTTTTGCCGAAAAGAGTGCTGTCGCTCCAGTAAAAGCATCGGCCTCGGGAGTGAAATTTTTTACCCTCGCCGGAAATACCTATATGGCTCATGCGTATAATCACTATAACCACTCCTCCAATCCGTCAAATGTACAATTAGTGTTGATTGATGAAAAAATGGATTTTAGCACGATGAGTGGATTGTGGATATTGCCACAAAGTGGACTTGGTTCTGTGTCGATAGGTACACTGCATGTATTGGCCGATTTTGATCCTATTACGAATAACAAAGGTGTATTATATGTGTATTCGCCAGGGAATGGATTGAGTGCTTATGAAATTACCGACAACACTGGTGCATCGATGATAAACATAATTGCAGAAAGCAATGTTCCAGTGGAATACTACAATCTCCAAGGGATGAAAATCGCCAATCCCACAACAGGCATATACATAAAACGCCAAGGAGATAAAGTGTACAAAGTAATTTGTAAAAAAGACTAGAAGAAGATATAAAACCGCGAGGGAGTAGCATTTGCTACTCCCTCGCATTGTTTATGATTAATCTTAAGGATTAGTCTTGGAATTTAGCTTTGATAAATTCACGGTTGAGACGAGCGATGTTGCTCAATGGAACGTTTTTAGGACATTCAGCTGCACATGCACCAGTGTTGGTACAGTTACCGAAGCCAAGTTCGTCCATGCGTTTAACCATTGCACGAGCACGACGAGCACGTTCTACTTGACCTTGTGGGAGAAGTGCAAATTGGCTAACTTTTGCTGAAACGAACAACATAGCAGAGCCGTTTTTACAAGCTGCAACACAAGCACCACAACCAATACAAGTAGCAGAGTCCATAGCAATGTCGGCTACTTCTTTAGAGATAGGCATTGCGTTTGCATCGGGAGCTCCACCACAGTTCACTGAAGTGTAGCCACCTGCTTGTTGGATTTTGTCGAATGCGTTGCGGTCAACTGTCAAGTCGCGAATTACGGGGAATGCAGCTGAACGCCATGGCTCGATAGTGATAGTGTCGCCATCGTTGAATTTGCGCATGTGTAATTGGCATGTAGTGATGCCTTGAACCGGTCCGTGTGGGTGTCCATTGATGTAGAGAGAGCACATACCACAGATACCTTCGCGACAGTCGTTGTCAAATACAACAGGTTCTTCGCCCTTTTCAACGAGTTGTTGGTTGAGCATGTCGAGCATTTCGAGGAAGCTGCTGTCGGTTGACACTTTGTCGAGTTGATAATTGACGAATTTACCTGGTTCTTTTGGACCACGTTGACGCCAAATTTTCAAGTTTACGTTAATTGTTTTTTCCATTGTTGTAATTTAATTATTTGGTAGGCGTCGGAGTCGTTGTTTGGGCAACTCCGACTGCCCCGTGGTTATTATTATGATTTGTAGTTACGAGTTTGAACTTCGATAGCTTCGTATTTAAGAGGCTCTTTATACAATGTTGGTTTTTCGTTTTCGCCATTGTATTTCCAGCAGCTTACATACATGTAGTCTTCGTCGTTACGAGCAGCTTCACCATCGGCAGTTTGGTATTCTTCACGGAAGTGAGCACCACAAGATTCGTTACGGTGAAGTGCGTCGATGGCCATCATCTTCGACATTTCGAGGAAGTCTTCAAGACGGAGTGCTTTTTCGAGCTCAGTGTTGAGGTCGTCAGCTTTACCTACAATGCGAAGGTCGCTATAGAATTCTTTACGTACTTCTTCAAGTTGTTCAAGAGCTTTCACAAGGCTACCAAGTGTACGTCCCATACCTACGAGATCCCACATCACGCGACCAAGGCGTTTGTGAATTTCATCAGGAGATTTAGTACCCTTAATGTTCATCAAATTTTCGATACGAGCACGAACTTCTTTTTCTGCTTGATCAAATTCAGGAGCATCAGTAGAGAAGTGAGGCACCTTGATTTGGTCGCTGAGATAGTTTTGCATTGTGTAAGGAAGAACGAAGTAACCATCAGCAAGACCTTGCATAAGAGCTGATGCACCAAGACGGTTAGCACCGTGGTCAGAGAAGTTACATTCTCCGATAGCGAAGAGACCTTTGATTGAAGTTTGGAGTTCGTAGTCAACCCAGATACCACCCATAGTGTAGTGGCTTGCAGGGAAGATCATCATAGGAGTTTCGTATGGATTATCGTCAGAAATCATTTCATACATTTCAAACAAGTTACCATAACGGTCACGAACTACATCTTCACCAAGACGTTGGATTGCATACTTGAAGTCGAGATATACAGCATTACCTGTACCTACGCCATAACCGGCGTCGCAACGTTCTTTAGCAGCACGGCTGGCGATGTCGCGAGGACAAAGGTTACCGAATGCAGGATAACGACGTTCGAGATAGAAGTCGCGATCTTCGTCAGGAATTTCAGTTGGTTTTTTCTTGCCGGCACGGATAGCTTCGGCATCTTCTTTCTTTTTAGGAACCCAAATGCGACCGTCGTTACGGAGTGATTCACTCATCAAAGTAAGTTTTGATTGGTCTTCGCCGTGAACAGGAATACATGTTGGGTGAATTTGAGTAAACGCAAGGTTAGAAAGGTAAGCACCTTTACGGAATGCTTGGATAGCAGCCGAACCGTTACAACCCATAGCGTTAGTAGAAAGGAAGAATGCACGACCATAACCACCGGTTGCGAGAACTACAGCGTGAGCAGCATAGCGCTCGATTTCGCCTG
>CAJGDJ010000004.1 GCA_904502025.1 uncultured Muribaculaceae bacterium | reverse complement strand
TGCAGAAGCTCAATATAACGTATCTCCAGGTTGTCGTATCAACATTTGCCAACTTGGCGAAGGTATGACATTCGAAGGCATGCGCAAACTTTGGAGCGTTCCTGAAACAGGTCTTGGTGAAACATCTGACGGTGGTACTCGTATTCACAGTATCGATACATATAAAGTTGTAGATAAAAATGGGAAAGAAGGTGTATATTTATTAACTTATAAATGTTATAATGGTATAGGCTTGTATCTTATCGCAGAAGATGGTTTTGATGAATCAACAGCACATTAATCATAGTTACATTTAGACAATGTAAAATACAAAACGGGTGGCTTTGAATTTTGCCACCCGTTTTCATATTCATTAAATAACTAATTACTTTTTGATTCCGTCGCGTTTGAGAAGTGCGTCGATTGATGGGTCTTGACCTCTGAAACGACGATATAGTTCAGCCGGATTTTCTGTACCACCTTTCATTAATACGTTTTCACGAAATGCATCGGCTGTTTTCTTATCAAAAATTCCATTTTCCAAGAACATAGAAAAAGCATCGGCATCAAGAACTTCACTCCATTTATAACTATAATATCCTGCAGCATATCCACCCGAGAAGATATGGTTAAATTGAGGAGACAATGAGCAACCATCAATAGGCTCAAACATTTCAACACCTTTCATCGCCTCGGTTTCAAACGAAGCTGCATCATTGATTGCTGTTGTTGATGTGTGCCAAGCCATATCGAGATAACCAAACGACAATTGACGGAGACACGCATAGGCAGCACCATATTGTGAAGATGAAATAATTTTGTCAATCATTTCTTGTGGAATAGGTTCACCTGTGAGATAATGTTTAGCAAAGCCATCAAGAAATTCTTTTTCAGTTAGATAATTTTCATTAAATTGTGATGGCAATTCAACGAAATCACGATAAACTGATGTACCCGATAATGAAGCATATTTTGTATTTGCTAACAATCCATGAAGAGCGTGTCCAAATTCATGAAGGAATGTTTCAACTTCGTAAGGAGTCAACAAAGAAGGTTTATCAGCTGTTGGCTTGGTAAAATTCATTACAATCGACACATGAGGACGAATCATGTTTCCATTAAGATTTGATTGGTCTTTGAAACCGGTCATCCATGCTCCGGGACGTTTACTTGCACGAGGGAAGAAATCGGTATATATGAGACCAACATACTCACCTTTATCATCTGTTACTTCAAATGCAGTAACATCGGGATGATAGATGTCCACATTCGTAATTTTAGTGAATTTCAAACCATAAAGTTTAGTTGCAAGGCCAAATACTCCATCAATCACATTATTTAATTCAAAATATGGTCGAAGTTCTTCTTCATTATAGCTATATTTTGCATTTTTAAGTTTATTTGAATAATAGCTATAATCCCATGGTTGCATTTTAATTGTGCGACCTTCGAGTTGTGAAGCATATTCCTCAATAGCTGCAAACTCAGCTTGTTGAGCCGGGCGGTAAGCATCACGTAATTGGTCGAGCAGATTATACACATTTTCAGGTGTCTGAGCCATAGTGCGTTCAAGGCTATATTTAGCGTACGTTTTATATCCAAGAAGATTAGCAATCTCACGACGCACCTCAACAATGCGTTTCATTACATCAACATTTGAATATTCCCCTTTTTGATTACGCCCATTATATAAACGATACATTTTTTCACGTAAATCTTGACGCGAAGAATATTTCATAAATGCCATATAGGTTGGTTGTGCCAAAGTAAATAGATACTCCCCTTCTCTATTTTTTTCCTTTGCGGCAAGAGCTGCAGCTTCAATTGAGCTTTCAGGGAGTCCGGCAAGGTCTTCTTTTGCCAACCAAATTTCATAAGTGTTAAGTTCTTTTTGCACGTTCTGTCCAAATTTAGTTGTCAATTCAGATAATTCAGCCGATAGCTTGCGATATGTGTTACGATCCTCCCCTTGAAGATTTGCACCTGAACGAGCAAATGAATCATACGTGCGTTGAAGCAACATCATATCTTCAGCATCGAGGTTAAAAAGATCTTTATTATCATATACTTCTTTTATTCTTTGCCACAAACCTTCATTCAAACTAATATTAGTTGAATATTCACTTAATTTAGCCGAAACACAAAGTGATATTTCCATCATTTCATCATCACTATTTGACGACAACAAAGGATAAAACACATTCAATACTCTATTCAAATCCCCACCTACATTTTCAAGAGCGACAATAGTATTTTCAAAATCTGGACGTGAACGCTGTTTCACTATGGCATCGATTTCTTGTTGAGCCAATTTTATACCCCTATCAATAGCCTCTTCATAATGACTATTTTGAATTTTGCCAAATGGAGCAGACCCTTTATAAGTGTCAAACTCCTGAAAGAACGGATTTTGAGCTTGTGTCATAATCGCAGTAATTGTTAATAATGACAATAATAATTTTTTCATCGTTAATATTTATTTATGATTTAATCTATATTACGCAAAGTTACAAAAAAACAACGTCATAATTAGGTCTATAACATTAGCATATTAATGACTTCGTTATATTTTGCCAATGATGATGCTTTTTTTATTAATTTGTAAGATTTTCGCCCTATTAATGGTTCACTAAAATCCCATATAGTCTTCATCTTTACCAATAAATGAGATTCGCCACTTAACTTAGACGAATAATAGTGAAATAGTTTAGTGTGCAACAATAAAAATTTCTCAATCTGCTGTTGACGAGTTAATACTATATTATTTTTATATTCAAGAGCCATTGATGGTCGAGCCAACAAGCCTCTACCTATCATAACACCATAAATTTCAGGGCAACAAGTATTCAAATCATTAATTTGCGATATATCTACTATATCTCCATTATATATTATATTATGATTAACCGAATTACAAAAATCCAAAAATGAATCAAATTCAACATTTCCTTTATATTGTTGTTTTGCTATTCTGGGGTGCAATGTTATATGCTTAAACGGAGTCGTATTCAAACTTTCTCTTAACAATTTCCATTGATTATTTTTATCAACACCCAAACGCATTTTTAAGGAGAATTTAATATCATCAGATGACGATATTGCATCAAATATTTTTTTTACATTGGTTATATTTAACATCAAACCTGCTCCTCTCCCCTTTTTAACTTGCATTGGGTATGGACACCCCATATTAATATCGATTTCTCTATACCCTTCTACTCTGATTGCATCTACTAATATTCTAAACTCATCAATATCTTTCACGATAATTTGTGGAACTACAGAAATTGGGCTGTTATGTAGTTGATTCACTTCTCTAATATCTTTCACTCGAGGTGCTCCATTCTCAACTCTCAAAAAAGGAGTATAATAACAATCGATGCAACCACCATAGACTTCATTATGAAATCTTTGATAGGCTGCATCGGTATAACCTTGCAACGGAGCAAAATATATATTCATTGAATGTTATTAGAACAAATTATCAGGATAAATTCCCTGTGCATGAAGTTCTGCTAATTTGGCAACTACCCCCGGACGGTCTTCCACATAGGTAACTCCAAACCATTTAGCATGAGTATCTAATAATTTAACTTTTGCTTCTTTTGATTTAATCAGCAAATCAACCACAGTTGGAATAAAATATTCAGACTTTGGTTCATCTATTCTTTGATCAAGAAATTTTATAAATTCTCTTTCACTAAACTCGAAGTAATCAGGTGTGAACCCCCAAAAATTCATAGATACAGGTGTCGCAGGATCTAAGACCTGTTCATTACCATCAGCATCAGGATAAACAATTTCTCCATTTTCGTTAGCTCGAATTGATCCACGTTCGGTTACTGATACAAGATAGCCATCTTTGGCTGAACATACACCTCTTGATACAGTACCATTTTCTGTAATTGTGTTCCCAACTCTGAAACCAACCATACAATAATCACCGTTTGTGGTACGAGGTCTTTTTAACTCTTCAGCGATTACCATAAAAGCATCTCTGCTATAAAAGTCATCGGCATTTATAACTGCAAATGGTTCTTTTATTACCTCCTTCCCCATTAGTACAGCATGATTTGTACCCCATGGTTTTTCTCGACCTTCAGGACATTTATATCCTTCAGGAAGAGCATCAACAGATTGAAATACTACATCGGTAGCAATATGACCTTCATATTTTGACAAAACTTGACTTCTAAACTCTTGCTCAAAATCACGTCGTATCACAAATACTATCTTCCCAAACCCGGCTTGAATTGCATCATAAATTGAGTAATCCATTATAGTCTCACCATGAGGACCGACACCATCAAGTTGTTTCAATCCTCCATAGCGACTACCCATGCCAGCGGCTAATACAAATAATGTTGGTTTTATCATGATTGCGTATATCATTATTTTTATGCAAAGTTAGTAAATATTTTGCATTTGCTGAAATATTTCATTAATAGATAACGCTTTTATGCATTTTCAAAATCAAAAAAGACAAATTTTTGTCGAGTATATTTATTTTTGAATAATAATTACTAATTTTGCGTAACTAAAAATTAAACAATATGAAAAAGTATATTTTACCTATATTATCAATCCTATTTCTAAATTCTTGTGTAGCATTATCTAACATTGACCAAGAAAGAGCCGCCTCTGGAATTACAAAAGTAATACAAGCAGCAACAATTACAGACGAACAAATGGCGACATACGTCAGTGAATACATCACACAAACCGATGCAAGCAATAAGATTTGTAGCGAGTCAAGTTCCTATACAAAACGATTGAAAAAACTAACCGCAGGACTAACTGATGCAAACGGAATTCCTCTAAACTTCAAAGTTTATAACACCACCGACGTTAATGCCTTTGCTTGTCCAGATGGAAGCATTCGTGTATATTCAGGGTTAATGGATATTATGACCGATGAAGAGGTTCTCGGTGTTATTGGTCATGAAATCGGTCATATAGCAAATCGCGATTCAAAAAACGCATTCAAAAATTCATTAATGACCTCGGCATTAAAAGATGGTATTGCTTCTACAAATAGCACTATCGCAGTTCTAACCGATTCTCAATTAGGAGCATTAGGCGAATCATACTTAAATGCCAAATATTCACAAAAACAAGAATATGCAGCTGATGAATATGGTTATAATTTTCTCAAAAGCAATGGTAAAAATCCATACGCAATGGTTTTATCATTCAAAAAACTTCAACAACTTCAAGGTTCAACATCATCTAATTCAAGTGTAATTAATCAACTATTTTCCACTCACCCCGATTTAGAACAACGAATTATTAAGATGGAACAAAAAGCAAAACAAGATGGATATATAAAATAATCAGAGCATTCAAATATTTCAAAAAGAGATTGCAATTGCAATCTCTTTTTGTTTGTTTTGACTTTAGTATTTAATCAAATTTATGTACTTTTGTAGAGCTATGTCAACATTATATGCCGAAATAATATTACCACTTCCTCTGAATGCATATTTTACTTATCGCATTCCAGAGCAAATAACCGACCAAATAAAAATTGGGCACCGTGTTATAGTTCAATTTGGCACAAAAAAATTATATACCGGCATCGTTTCTTCAATATCACCTATTGCTCCTGAAGGATATGAAGTAAAAGATATTATAACTGTTTTAGATAATTTCCCAATTATAAAACATCCACAACTCAAACTTTGGCAATGGATTAGCGAGTATTATTTATGTGCTATTGGCGATGTGTATAAAGCAGCAGTACCTGCCGGATTAAAAGTTGAAAGCGAAACATTTGTAGAACTAAATGGCGAAATAGAATTAGATGAATATCCTAATTTAGATGAACGAGAGATTATTATATGTCAACATCTCAATCACAATGGGAAATTAACACTTGCTGAAATTGAAAAAAAAACCGGATTCAAAAACTGCATCAATATAATTAATCATTTACTGCAATTAGGAGTAGTAATTATTTCAGAAAAGTTAATCGAACGCTATCGTTCAAAAAAAGAAACATATCTAAAAATCAACTGTCTCCGAAATAATGATGAAATCCATCAAGCATTTTCTAAATTAAAAGGTGCAAAAAAACAAGAAATGATGTTTCTTGCACTTATTGAATTAAGTGGATTTTCTCGCAAAGAATGTGAAGTGCAAGAAGTATCAAAAAAACAGCTACTTGAACGCACCGGGTTAACATCTGCCATCCTAAAAGCAATAGAAAATAAAGGTCTTGTTGAATTATACAAAAAAGAAATTAATCGTTTCAAGTTTAATGGCATAATCTCAAATAAACTACCCGAATTAAGCGAAGCTCAAAATAAAGCACTAACTGAAATTCACAACTCATTTATTGACCATGATATTACATTATTGCATGGCGTAACTTCAAGTGGAAAAACTGAATTATATATACACCTAATTTCCTATATTCTTCAACAAGGTAAACAAGCACTATTCCTTGTTCCTGAAATTGCACTAACAACACAACTCACTCGACGATTACAAAAAGTATTTGGGGAGCGTGTATTAATTTATCATTCTCGCTTTTCAGATAATGAGCGTGTTGATATATGGAAAAAACTATTAAATGAAAGTGAGCCATGCATCGTTATTGGAGCTCGGTCATCTTTATTCCTTCCATTTAGTCAATTAGGCTTAGTTATTGTTGACGAAGAACATGAAACAAGCTACAAACAGCACGATCCTGCTCCTCGATATAATGCTCGTGATATTGCTACCGTTTTAGCATCTATGCATGGAGCAAAAACGTTGCTTGGAAGTGCAACTCCATCAGTTGAAACATATTATAAAGCCATAAATGGCAAATTTGGATTTGTTGAACTTCTCAAACGATATGATAATGCAACATTGCCCGATATTGAAGTTGTTGACATGACATTATCTCGCAAAAGATATCTTACAAATGGATCATTTGCACAAAGCACAATTGCTGCTTCTCGACAAACTTTGAATGATGGAAATCAAATTATAATATTCCATAATCGCAGAGGCTTTGCACCATTAGCTCGATGTAAACAATGTGCATGGACCCCTAAATGCCAACAATGTGACGTTTCTTTAACTTATCACAAATTTCACAATCAACTCGTGTGTCATTATTGTGGAAACACATATCCACTGCCTACGATTTGCCCTTCTTGCAAAGAACCGGCAATCGAAATATTGGGCTATGGAACAGAACGAATTGAAGATGAAATAAACAATTTATTTCCAAATCATAGAATATTACGAATGGATCTTGACACTACTCGTAATAAAGATAGCTATGAAAATATCATCGATGAATTTTCCAACAAAAAAGCCGATATACTTGTTGGCACACAAATGGTCTCAAAAGGGCTTGATTTTGCAGGAGTTAGCCTCGTCGCAATATTAAATGCCGACTCTATAATAAATTTTCCTGATTTCAGATCAAATGAACGGGCATTTAATATGCTTGAACAGGTAGCAGGGCGAGCTGGTCGTCGCACGGTTAAAGGTAAAGTTTTTGTTCAAACATCAAATCCCAATCACCCTGTTATAAAACACTTAAATAATCATGATTATGCCGGTTTTTATAACTACGAGATTGACGAACGAAAGCATTTTAACTATCCTCCTTTCACAAGAGTTATTTATATATATCTAAAACATCGCAACAACGACACTCTTTCAGAAATTGCAACAATATATGCCTCAAGAATGCGTGAACTTTTTGGGAATCGAGTATTTGGTCCCGAAGAACCTATTATATCTCGCATTCAATCGCTATACATTCGCAAAATAATGCTAAAAGTAGAAATTAACGCATCAATGAAAAAAGTAAAACAGATACTACGAGAAACATACGAGCTAATGCACCAACAACCACGCATGAAAGGAATAATCATATATTATGATGTTGACCCAATGTAGATAATCGAGATAATTTAGTCTCTTTTTTATTCACCTTGATATCCTGAAACAATAAGAGTTTGTTGTGATTGATAAAATTCGGGATCAAACAACATTTGCAATGTAGTCTCAGGACATTTTTGTAGATATGATTTTATAATCTTATATCCAAGATATACCCCTACTCTACCCGGGGCATCTGCATGTAAAACTGATGTATTTGGTGCCGGCATCAATAATTGTTTAACATCAAGATATGTCGTAGAGTATAACAATTCCTTTGACACTAAAGACCGCCACAAATTCATTTCATTTTCTTCCACCCAATCTAATTCGTCATCATTATAACCTAAAGCTTGAGCTAACGACGCATTGTGAACTATTTGCATTTTTGCCGTAACTATTGCCCCGGCGTATAACATTTTAGCCAAGAGCATATCTTCTCCTTTCGTTTCATAAGGAAGGAAAGAACCAATCAAAGCCTCAACTACATCGTATGGTATATATTTTGCTTCTTTTGTTCGCTTAATATATTCTTCAAAACCATCATAAGCATCATGAGTTTTACCTAAATAGTGATTCAATGCCAACAATAATGTTGAATCTGCGATATATATTGACTGTCTATATGGAGAAACAAAGGCATATATATCATACAATTTCACTTGTGGCAGTTCTTTTTCAAGATTTACTTTAATATACCCTAATTGTCGTTCAAGTACAGAAATGTCGTCAAACAGCTTTACTACCTCTGGAGTAAACATTTTTACTGCATCTGAACCAACATATTTGACAAATGCAGAATCATCGGGGTGCCCCATATTCAACATTATTGTAATAGCTGATATCCCATTTTTCATTACCGAATCTGTGCGACTACGTTCTTCATCTGACAAATTAAGATAATTATATATTGCATTATCCAATCGAGCCACATTCATTGGAGGACATTTTTGATTGTTATTATCACCTCCAACACACGATGAAACGAAACTTACCACACAATAAGTCAAGAACGATAATAATAGTATTTTTCTCATAATTACATAAATTTAGTCATACAAAGTTAACGATATTCAACTAAAAGCACAAAATTATATTCTAAATATCGTATTAATATTAATGTGTAATTAAAAAACGGCACAATTTGAATCAAAAATCTAAGGTAATTTGTTAACTTTGTAGAAATTTTCCATCATGCACAAAATAATTAGAAATACATTCTTCTTTTTATCACTAATTACATTACTGATTTTTTCATCGACTGCATCATCTGCACGAGAATTTGTCGTTGTAATTGATGCAGGACATGGTGGGCATGATAGTGGAGCCGTTGGTTTATTTGCAAAAGAAAAAGACATCACTCTAAACGTAGCTAAACTCCTTGGCGAAAAAATTAGCACGGAATATAGAGACGTAAAAGTGATATACACTCGCAAAAGTGATAAATATCTCACATTACAACAACGTGCAAATATCGCAAATAAAGCCAATGGTAATTTATTCATCTCAATACATGTTAATTCAATCGACCTTAATACTCCGGGACGCACAAAAGTTGCAGGAGCATCTGTTTTCACACTTGGACTTCATAAATCAAACGACAATCTTGCAGTTGCTAAACGAGAAAACGCAGTTATTGAATTAGAAAAAGATTACACAACTACATATAGTGGTTTTAACCCTAACTCAACTGAATCATACATTATTTTTGAAATGAGCCAAAACAAACACATGCTCCAAAGCATTGAATTTGCAAGCTCTATTCAAAGCGAATTAATCCGGACAGCAAACAGAAACGACAAAGGTGTAAGACAAGCCGGATTTTGGGTATTATGGGCAACAAGTATGCCATCAGTTCTTATCGAACTTGATTTTATTTGCAACCCAACACAAGAAAAATATTTGGCTTCGAGCGAAGGTCAAGAAGAGCTTGCAACATCAATCTTTAATGCATTTACGGGTTACCATAAACATTCAAACAACATCAATACCAACAATAACACACAACATAAAACATCAACCGAAAATAAGACGACTAAATCGTCTCAACAACAAGACACCAAACATAGTATCGAAACAAATAATAAGCCAACTGACAACATTACAACATATCGTATTCAATTCCTCACATGCGAACGACAATTAAGAAAAGGAGCCTCAGAATTTAAGGGATTGGACCCGACATGGAACTACTTTGAAAACGGTATATATAAATATACTTACGGTAATTCGTCTTCATTTGAAGAAATTCGACGAGAGCTCAACAATGTGAAGAAAAAATTCCCTGATGCATTTATTATTAAACTAAAAAACAACAAACGCGTTAAATAACTAAGAAATTAAAAACAACAAATAAATATGAAAAAGATTTTCAAAAAAGAAATTGCTATAGGCATCAGTGCAGTTATTGCACTTGTTATTTTGTATAGTGGCATCGAGTTCCTAAAAGGGATAAATATTTTCAAACCCGCAAACCACTATTATGTATCCTACACAAATGTTGCCGGGCTTGGAATTGCATCTCCAGTAACAGTAAATGGGTTCAAAGTTGGACAAGTTCTAAATATCCAATATGAATATGATAACCCCGGCCATGTGCTCGTAGAAATAAGTTTAGACAAAGAATTAAAACTCCCTAAAGGGACAAAGGCTGTTTTAGCAAGCGACTTACTTGGCTCTGCATCAATCATGCTCGACATGGGGACTGATAAATCGTTCTATGAAATAGGCGAAAAAATTGACGGAGAAATCCCCTCAGGACTCATGGACAACATCACTAATAATATCATGCCATCATTGTCAGAGATTATGCCAAAGATTGATTCTATTTTAACTTCTGTGAATTTAATTGTAGGAGATCCTGCAATTGCAGCATCTGTTAAACGATTCAATGACATAACTGCTAACCTAAGCGAAACTACTGAAAAACTCAACCAATTCGCCAGCAAACTAAACCCTGCTATGGTTAACATTACTGAATTTACAACTGACCTAAATGAAATTTCGTCCGACCTCGCAATTGTATCAGAAGAACTAAAATCAATACATTTTGATTCAACAATGCGAAGTATCAATACAACAGCAAAAAACCTACAAAGCATAACATCATCATTAAATTCACCAAATTCATCACTTGGTCTGCTTTTGAATGACACCAAGCTATATAATAATCTAAACGGAGCAGCAGGTAGCCTTGACTCATTATTAATAGACGTCAAGAAAAATCCTAAACGATACATCTCAATAAAATTGCTTTAATGTGCAAAATCGCTTATTTGAAATCTTTCTAAATAACATAAATTTGAGCCGAAAATTAAAAAGCTTATAAATGCCTATAATTATCGGCTCATTATAATTAAAAAAACAATAACAAAACTCGATTCAATAATTATAGAGCGAAAATAATCTTTTAATAATCAACTAAAAAGACACAATAAATTAAAGCATTAATTTAACCCACGCTATACGTATATCATAATTCACTGTAATTCAGTATAGTTGCAAGCCAATTATAAATTCCAAATATTTTCACGATTGTTTTTTCAAAAAAAAAGCTTCAACTTTGTATTGAAAAGATTTGCTTAAACTATTACAAAATCAATGGACAATACTCACCAAAAATTGTGGGAAAATTGCCTTGAAATATTCAAAGACAATGTTCCCGCAGAGCAGTTTGACGCATGGTTTAAGGATGTTGCATCTTTAAGCTATGAAAATGGAGCACTAACACTAATTGTTCCTTCTCATTTCTTCGTAGAACAATTCGAAGAACGTTATTACAAATTAATAGCACTAACACTTCGCAAAGTATATGGCGAGGGGGTTAAGCTTTATTACACCTACAACCAAGTAAAAAATGAGCCTTCAACAAGCGTCAAAATGAAGAGCTCCAAACCGAGTACGTCCATACCACCACAACAAGCAGCAATCGCAAATCCTTTCAAACAAGCATCAATTGAGGATATCGATTCTCAATTAAATCCAAGATATAATTTCGAGAACTATTGCGGTAGCTCCAGCAACAAAATAGCCCTATCCATTGGAGAAGCTATTGCTTCAGATCCTACCTGCAAAACATTCAATCCTCTTTTTATATTCGGACCGACCGGTGTTGGTAAAACCCACTTGATACAAGCAATCGGTATAAGAATCAAAGAAACAAATCCTCAAAATAGAGTATTATATGTAACTGCTCGACTCTTTGAAAGCCAATATACTGCAGCTGCACATAATGGCAAAATCAATGAATTTATCAATTTCTACCAAAGCATCGATACTTTAATCATTGATGACATTCAAGATTTAATAGGAAAGCAACGAACTCAAAACACATTCTTCCACATATTCAATCACCTGCATCAAAATCAAAAACAATTAATTCTATCAAGTGATTGTCGTCCTTCACATATGGAAGGAATGGAAGCTCGCTTATTATCACGCTTCAAATGGGGCATGACCGCTGAATTAGAACGCCCCGATTTTGAATTACGCAAGGGTGTATTAATCCAAAAATCCGAACAAGATGGACTTTCAATCCCTAATGAAGTTCTTGATTACATAGCCAACAACGTAACCGACAGCATTCGAGAGCTTGAAGGGATTGTAGTTTCATTAATTGCTCATGCCACCGTTCTAAATCAAGAGATTTCCGTTGATTTAGCTCGCAATGTGCTTGCAAACGCAGTTAAAGTAAATAAGCGACAAATCAATTTCGAAATGATCACCCAAGAGGTTTGCACATACTACGATGTTGACCCTGATTTAATATTTACTAAAACTCGTAAGCGTGAAATCTCAGATGCACGACAGATGATCATGTTCCTATCTAAAAAGCTTGCAAAAATGCCACTCACTGCCATTGGAACACGTCTATCTCGCACCCACGCAACCGTGCTTCACGCGTGCAATAATATCGACGAACGTCTTGCCTTTGAAAAACAGCTTCAAGAAGACGTAAAAAGAATCGAAGAAGCTCTAAAATAGCATTAATCACATGATTAAACAATAAATGCTGAAGTTATACTTCAGCATTTATTGTTTACCTACATCTGCTCCTATATATCGAAGTTTTGTTTGCGGATAAAGTCAAGATATATTTTTGAAAACGTTTCGTTAGCCTCCTTTGTGTATCGAATATCCGTAAATACTTGTGCTAATGTTTGCTTATTGTTTTCAGCCACAAAACGTTTACTATCTTCTCGTGCTTCCTTTTCAGCATATAAAGTCTTAATTTTTTCAAAGTCATAATCATTATATGCTTCATTGTGCAAAATTGCATCTATAGGCAAACGATCACTAACCGGAAAATCTCCATCAGGCACCCCAAGAGTAATAGTTGTAACAGGAACTACCCTATCGGGCAAATTCAAAATTTCAGATATCTGTGGAGCATTATACGTTGTCGTACCCAAATAGCAACAACCATACCCTCGCATCTCTGCTATTGTGCAAAATTGTTGAGCAAAAATCACGACATCTAATACCGACGTCATAAATGACTGAAAATTATCATATCCCGGCACTGCCCCACTTGCCTCACACCATTTTACAAAACGATTAAAGTCGGCACAAAAAGTCAACACCACATCACACCCTACAACCGAAGGTTGATTAAAATGAGCCGGAGCGAGTTTCGCCTTATTCTCATCGCTCCGAGTAACTACCACACTATAAAGTTGCATATTCCCTGTGGTTGGGGCGTGAGAAGCCGCCAACAACATATCCGACACTATCTCATCTGAGATATTTTCTTTTTTATATTTTCTTATTGTCCTACGATTTACAAAATAATTTTCAGCACTCATATTATAGTCATTTTATTTTGAATACAAAAATAATAAAAAGAAACTATTGCAACAACAAAAACAACACAAAATTACAACCAAAATCAATGTCAACTTTTTAATTTTGGAAAACTTTTTCATTATTCAAAAACCACAACACATTACTATTCAGTGTATTAAATTTTCGATTTGGAAAACTTTATAAATTTGTTGAAAAATAATCATTAATAAATTTGGTAAGACAAAATATTTTTCAGAATTTTGCAAAGTGATTTTTAAGCAATCTTTTTTAACTAAAATCTAACCTCACAACCTTTCTAAAAAATTATAATCGTGGAACAAAAAACCTACACTTTCGATGAAGCATTTGAAGCTTCATTAAAATATTTTGGTGGCGACGAACTTGCTGCTCGTGTTTGGGTAAACAAGTATGCACTTAAAGACTCTTATGGTAATATATATGAGTCAACGCCCGACGATATGCACAATCGCATTGCCGATGAGATTGTACGCATCGAGAACAAATATGACTCTCCAATGTCAAAAGATGAATTAATGGGACTCCTTAAAGATTTCAAGTACATTGTACCTCAAGGCAGTCCAATGTCAGGCATTGGAAATAACCACCAAGTTGGCTCTCTATCTAACTGTTTTGTGATTGGCATTGACGGCAATCCTGACTCATACGGAGGCATTATTCGTATTGATGAAGAACAAGTGCAATTGATGAAACGTCGTGGAGGTGTAGGACACGACTTATCACACATTCGTCCTAAAGGCACTCCGGTTAAAAACTCAGCATTAACATCTACCGGACTTGTACCATTTATGGAACGATATTCAAACTCTACTCGTGAGGTAGCCCAAGATGGACGCCGTGGAGCATTAATGATTTCTGTAAGCATAAAGCACCCGGATTCTGAATCATTCATTGATGCAAAAATGACCGAAGGTAAAGTTACCGGAGCCAATGTCTCAGTCAGAATCGATGACGCATTCATGCAAGCTGCCGTAGAAGGCAAACCATATATTCAACAATATCCCGTTGACAGTCCAAACCCTGTAATGACAAAAGAAGTCAATGCGTCTGAAATTTGGGCTAAAATTATTCACAACGCATGGAAATCAGCCGAACCAGGCATTCTTTTCTGGGACACTATTACACGTGAATCTGTGCCCGATTGCTATGCGGACCTTGGTTTCCGCACCATCTCAACCAATCCATGTGGTGAAATTCCATTGTGTCCCTACGACAGCTGCCGCCTACTTGCAATCAACCTTTATTCATACGTAAAAAATCCTTTTACTTCTGAAGCATATTTCGATTTCGACCTATTCAAAGAGCATGTCGGCAAAGCCCAACGCATCATGGACGACATCATCGACCTTGAAATGGAAAAAATTGATAAAATTCTCGAAAAAATTGATTCTGACCCTGAATCAGAAGAAGTAAAATCAATTGAACGTAACCTTTGGGATAAAATCAGAACAAAAACACTCAAAGGTCGTCGCACCGGTGTTGGCACAACTGCCGAAGGTGATATGTTAGCAGCATTAGGCTATCGTTATGGAACGCCTAAAGCTACAGATTTTTCAGAAAAAGTTCACCAAACACTTGCCATTGCAGCTTATAGTTCATCTGTTGAATTGGCTCGTCAACGTGGTGCATTTGAAATTTTCGATGCTGAGCGCGAAAAGAACAATCCGTTCATTAATCGTTTGAAAGAAGCCTCACCTGAGCTTTATGAAAATATGGTTAAATATGGACGTCGAAATATCGCATGTTTGACTATTGCTCCAACCGGCACAACAAGTCTTATGACTCGTACGACTTCAGGTATTGAACCGGTATTCCTTCCTGTCTATAAACGTCGTCGCAAGGTCAACCCCAATGATACAGATGTACATGTTGACTTCATTGATGAAACAGGAGATGCGTTTGAAGAATATGTTGTATATCACCCAAAATTTGTTGAATGGATGAATATCAACAACATTGAAGTTAAGAGCAACTACACTCAAGAAGAACTCGACGAACTCATTGCAAAATCTCCATATTTCAAAGCTACATCAAACGATGTTGATTGGCTTGAAAAAGTAAAAATGCAAGGACGCGTACAAAAATGGGTTGACCACTCAATCTCTGTAACAATCAACCTTCCTGCCGATGTAAGCGAAGAACTCGTCAACAATCTATATGTTGAAGCATGGAAATCAGGCTGTAAAGGCTGTACGGTATATCGCGATGGTTCTCGCGCAGGCGTATTGGTCGCTCTTGAAAAGAAACCCGAGACACAAGCTTCAAACGACGAGATTAAACCCCACGTGGCAAAACGTCCAATCGAGCTTGAAGCCGATGTTGTGAGATTCCAAAACAACAAAGAAAAATGGATTGCATTTGTGGGTCTTATAGATGGAGAGCCTTATGAAATATTTACCGGTCTTGCCGACGATGAAGATGGTATATTCTGTCCTAAATCGGTTACCAGCGGTAAGATTATCAAAGCGATTGATGAAAACGGCAACAAACGCTACGACTTCCAATTCATCAACAAGCGTGGGTACAAAACTACAATCGAAGGGCTTTCTGATAAATTCAACCCCGAATATTGGAACTACGCAAAATTAATTTCAGGAGTATTACGCTACGGAATGCCTATCGACCAAGTATTAAAACTAATTGGCAGTCTTGAACTTGACAGCCAATCAATCAACACCTGGAAAATGGGGGTAGAACGAGCTCTTAAGAAATACCTTCCTAATGGAATGAAAGCAAAAGGACAAACATGCCCTAATTGTGGACAAGAAACTCTAATCTACCAAGAAGGTTGTTTGATTTGTACCTCTTGTGGCACTTCAAAATGTGGATAAAGAAGCAATAATCCAATAAAAATCACTAAAACGGCTAAATTTTGAGAAAAAATATCAAAATTTAGCCGTTTGTATTTGAATAATGATTAATTTTACATGTAATTCTAAAGTAAAAAATTTATCATACAAATAATTCAACGAAAAATCATAATTATGAAAATCTCATTTAATATCGATTATCGCACAAACTGGGGTGAATCGGTATATATTTCAGGTAATATTCCTGAGCTTGGCAATGGCAATGAAAGCCAAGCATTAAAACTCAACCTTAATGGACATGAAGCATGGTCAATCGAAGTTGAAGTAGCCGATTCTACACCCGATTTCCGATATCATTATTTCATTCGCCATGAAAACGGATATACAAAAAAGGAATGGGGAAAGGGGCACACATTCCGTCGTGGCAGAAGTGCAAAAAACTACAAAATCCACGACCGTTGGCAAGACCAACCATGGGATAAACCATACTATTCATCGGCATTTACCGATTGTATTTGTCACCGCGAGATTAAAGACAAGCCATTAACGATGAAATATGGCATTGTTAATCTACGCATTACTGCACCTATGGTTAAAAGCGACGAAGTTCTTGCTATTTGTGGAGATCTTGACGTCCTTGGTAAATGGGACGCGACAAAAGCAATTGTCATGAACGATGCCTCATTTCCCGAATGGGATGTTAACATTGATTTCAAAACTCTTGAACCAAACTTTGAATACAAATTCTTAATTCTAAAGAAAGACAGCCTTGAAGTTGTAGCATGGGAAGGAGGCAACAATCGCGTATTCTCCCTTGCTCCCGCTCAAAAGAATGAAGTAATGGTTGTTTCGGGATTACGCTTCATAAATCCTCTTGCCCCATGGCGTGGTGCCGGTGTTGCAATTCCGGTATTCTCGGTTCGCACCGAAGATGATTTCGGAGCCGGAGATTTCTACGACTTAAAAAAGATGATTGATTGGGCTGAGATCACAGGACAAAAAGTTCTACAACTACTCCCTATCAACGACACAACCATGACTCACACATGGACCGATTCATATCCATATAATGCCAATTCTACTTTTGCATTACACCCAATGTATTTGCGATTACAAGAACTTGGCACACTCAACGATAGTGAACATCAAGCCTATTATGATAATCTCGGCAAAGAACTTAACACATTAAGCGAAATTGATTACGAACGTGTTAATCAAGGTAAAATCGCATTCACTCGCGAAATTTTCGCACAAAACGGCGAAAAAGTTGTTGCATCAAAAGAGTTTAACGACTTCGTAAATCGCAATGCCGAATGGCTTACCCCTTACGCCGCATTCTGCGTGCTTCGCGATAAGTTCCAAACTCCCGATTTCATGAATTGGGGCGAATATGCCAACTACGACGAAAAACGAGTTGCTAAATTTGTCAAAGAAAACCAATATGAGATTAACTATGTATATTACATTCAATTTAATCTCGACAAACAGATGCGTCATGTTCGCGACTACGCACACAGCAAAGGTGTCGCAATAAAAGGCGATATTCCCATCGGCATCTCACGCACAAGTGTTGACGCATGGATTTCCCCACGACTATTTAACATGGATTGTCAAGCAGGTGCTCCACCCGATGACTTCTCAGTATTAGGTCAAAACTGGGGATTCCCAACTTATAACTGGGAAGAGATGAACAAAGATGGTTTTGCATGGTGGAAAGCTCGTTTCCGTAAAATGTCGGAATACTTCGACGCATATCGCATCGACCACGTACTCGGATTCTTCCGCATATGGCAAATCCCTATGGACGCTGTTCATGGATTGCTCGGTGTATTCAGCCCTGCCCTACCTTTCACTCCTGAAGAATTGAAATATAACTACGACTTCTGGATTGATGTGGATTTACAAACCACTCCATATATTATGGACTACTTCTTGCTCGACTTCTTTGGAGAATTCACCGATGAAGTACGCAATGTATTCCTCAATAGCGTAGGATATGGTC
The DNA here is from genome assembly GCA_904502025.1 of uncultured Muribaculaceae bacterium. Lineage (GTDB taxonomy): Bacteria > Bacteroidota > Bacteroidia > Bacteroidales > Muribaculaceae > RGIG4079. The sequence goes on along the minus strand of CAJGDJ010000004.1, from coordinate 61,600 downwards.
GCTATAAACTTAAAGATGAATTTAACACTCAACGCAAAGTAGTGAATTACTTTGCGACACAAGAGAAAAACGAAAAGAACGAAAAAATATGTAATGCTCTTCTTGGACTTATTGACGACGTTCTATTCATTGAAGACCCCGAAGAAAAAGGCAAATACCACCCACGCATCTCGGCTCAATACACCTATGCTTATCGTTCATTAAACGATTATGAAAAATGGTGTTTCGATCGTCTATACAACGATTTCTTCTATCATCGCCACAACGACTTCTGGTATGGCAAAGCAATGTGGAAACTACCTGTATTGACCGATGCTACCGATATGCTTGTTTGTGCCGAAGACCTCGGTATGATTCCCGACTGCGTGCCGGCAGTGATGAGTGCTTTACAAATTCTCTCACTCGAAATCCAACGCATGCCTAAAGATCCTAAAGCCGAATTTGGCAACACTTGGCACTACCCATACCAATCAGTATGCACTACATCTACACACGACATGGGAGGCATACGTCAATGGTGGGAAGAAGACCGCGAGAAAACTCAACATTTCTTCAACAACATGCTACAAGCCGGTGGCGAAGCCCCATACTTTGCCGAACCTTGGGTATGTGACAAGATTGTGAGCCTACACCTCAATTCGCCATCAATGCTTTGCATTCTTCCACTTCAAGATTGGCTTTCGGTAGATGGCAATGTTCGTCGCGAAAATCCATTGGAAGAACAAATCAACGTGCCTGCAAATCCTCGCCACTACTGGCGATATCGCATGCACCTCACTATGGAAGAATTGCTTGCTAACGATGCGTTCAACAAATACATCAAGGATAAAGTTATCGCAAGCGGAAGATAAACAACTCATATCGCAACCGACAATAAATAATATAATAACAAAATTACACATATTAGCATCGAGGACAGAAACACCTATATATCAATAAGAAACCCCACAAAATGCAAACGCACTTGTGGGGTTCTGATTTAATTGCGATTTTAGAGAATCATAATCATTGAGTTTTTCAACTCTCAATTTTCAATTATCAACTTTCAATTTTATTTTACGATTTCTTTTCTTGTAGTACCGTCGCTATATTTTACGATATTGATACCTTTTGTTGGTTCAGTGAGCAAACGACCATTAATATCATAGCGAACAACTTCAATTGCATTATTGTCGTTTTTTATGCCTGTAACGCCATCATACATAAAGAAAAACTCTTTCCATTGGTCGGCTGCTTGATAATCAGGGATAGCCTCTCCGGGAACATATAGCTCACACGTCCATTTATTAATATCATCGAGAGCTTGTGTGCCACATACAGGAGGTGTCACTGCTTTACTTATTAGTTTGGTCATTGCGGTACAGTCACTGAATGCTTCCTCGCCTATGGCCTTCATGCCCGAACCAAATGCGAAATACTCCAGACTTGAACATCCCGAGAATGCCCAATTACCTATTTTCTTCACGCTGTCACCCATTGTCACATTCTTTAATCCGGTACAGCTATAAAACTCGTTATCAGAAATTTCAGTCTCTTTATCGGTGATTATTACCGTTTCAAGGCTTGTGTTGCGATAGAATGGAGAATATCCATTGCTCGAAGAAGTTGGATAATTGATATTTCCTCCGATATAAACCGTATTTAGCGGACAATCAGCAAACATTGGCTCACTGCCGTTTGAACCAAGGGTAAGTTCGGTTTCACGTTCGGCTATTGTCACAATGGCAAGCGATGAGCAATCACTAAACGCATAATCCTCAATAGATGCCACATTGCTTGGAATATTGATTTCAGGCAAAGAAGAGCAACCTTCGAAAGCAGAACTACCAATACTTGTAACGCTATTACCGATTGTAACTGATTTTAGTGTGGATTTATCATAGAAAGGAGAATACCCATCAGAACTAGTATCATAACTTAAATTTCTTCCAAGATAAAGTGTTTCTAATGGGCAGTCATAAAATAGTCCTTCTCCTGTACCTGATGAATTATACCCAAGCGATAAAGTTGATTCTCCATCTTCTATTCGAAGGTCTTTTAATGAAGTACAATAACCGAAAGTTTTATTACCAATGCTTGTAACGGCATTTGGGATTGTAACGCTTGTCAAGCCGGTGCAACCAGAGAAAGCATTATCACCAATGCTTCTAACGCTATTACCGATGGTAACGCTGGTCAAGCCACGGCAATTATAGAAAGCATTATCACCAATGCTGGTAACGCTATTACCGATTGTAACTGATTTTAGTGTAGTTTTTTTTATAAAAAGGAGAATAGCCATAATCATAACCAGTATTATAACTTAAGTTTCTACCGAGATAAAGTGTTTCTAATGGGCAGTCATAAAATAGTCCTTCTCCTGTATATGATGAACTACAATAGTTATATCCAAGCGATAATGTTGATTCTCCATCTTCTATTCTAAGGTCTTTTAATGAAGTACAATCGCCAAAAGCACGATTACCAATGCTTGTTAAGGAATTGGGGATAGTTACCGAAGTCAAGCCGGCACAACAAGAGAACGCATCGTCGCCAATCTCGGTTACGGAATAGGTAGTGCCGCTATAAGTTACCGAAGAGGGGATGGTAACAGTTCCTGAATATTCAGAATAACTATAGTAATAACTCCCTTTAAAAGTCACCTCAACTGTTTTGGCAGTTTCATCGGTAATGTTGTAATAAATGCCATCGACTTCAAAGTCGTGGGCAAATACAGTTGTGCTGAGTAATAGTCCCACTATTGCCATCAGTGTTTGTTTAATTTCCTGTTTCATATCTTTAGGATTTGAGTTATCTTAAATCTGCTTATTTTCGTGGGGCAACAATGCGTTCACCTAAAATTTTAGCAAACTCGCCTTTCAACTGTTGCAATTCCATAGTTTTTGTCATCAACGACATTAGCTCATCGGCATTTCCACTCTTTGTGCCAATTTCCTTAATTCTATACCGAATATCCCGTAACTGACACTCCAAAATCGCATCTTTCAATTCATAAATAGCACGAGGCACAAACTCATCAAGACGGTCTTGTTCGGTTTCTATTTTAGCATATTTGGTGTGCACTTTGCTCAATACATATTTCTCACTCACAAGGTCGGTAGTGATATGACGCACCACATCTTCAGGGCTTGAAATGAGATTCTTCACAATATACATCATCTTAAATTCATACAATCCTTTATTGTAAAGCTCATTACATTTACTCTCCAACATCTGTTCTTGCATAGTGATATCCGACAAATTCGTTGCTGTTTTTTGAATTTCAGCGACACCGTCATTCATCATTTGAGCATAATTTTGCTTTAATCGCTTCTCTGTCTCAGCTAAATCATTTTCAAAAGCCGAAGTAGCAACGCTACAAGCCACCTCATACACTCGAGCATATTGACTGTTGGTAAACTTTATATCGTCGTCCTTTAGTTCACTCTCCACATATTCAAGCACCGACATTGGAGCTGTATTACCCTCCTCATCACACACTTCACACAATGGCAGCATACCATATTTCAGTACATATCGCAACACCTCTTTCTCGTAAGGTTCAAGATATTTACTATCTCTATTGTCAACAATAACCAATGGTTGCGATGTTTGAACCTCTTGAATAACGTCTTGCAATTCAACATCAACAGCATCGGTTTGTTCAATATTTTCGACATCGTTAAGAGATTCCTTTGCTATTTGACGTTGACGTTGTTGTGCTTCTTTTTCTATACGCTCAGCTATCTTTTTTGAGACTTGACGAGTAAGAAGTTTTTCATCAATTTCCAATCGACGGCTACACTCCTTAATATACATAGCTCGCGTTATATCATCGGGAATTACCGAAATTGAACGTACTATGTCGGAGATTGCTTTTGACCTTTGAATAGGGTCATTTTCTGCCCCCTGCAATAATATAGCTGTCTTAAACTCGATAAAATCTTGTTCATGCGAAGCGAGATATTCTTCGAGTTCACTTGTTGAATGACTTTGAGCAAATGAGTCGGGATCTTCCCCCTCGGGCAGTAACATCACTTTTATGTTGAGTCCTTCAGCCAACAACATATCAATACCTCTCAATGAGGCTTTTATGCCTGCCGGGTCACTATCATAAATAACCGTTACGTTTTCGGTAAATCGGTGAATGAGACGTATTTGTCCCTCGGTTAATGACGTTCCCGATGATGCAACAACGTTTTCAATGCCCGATTGCGACATTGATATAACGTCCATATACCCCTCAACGAGGATACATTTATCCTTCTTTACGATTGCTTGTTTTGCTTGATATAAACCATATAGCTCGTAACTTTTGCGATAGATAATCGTTTCGGGCGAATTGACATATTTTGCCACCTCCTTATCTTTACGCAGCGTGCGACCACCGAAGCCAAGTACCTTTCCACTGATGCTAAAAATAGGATACATCACCCTACCCTTAAAACGGTCATAAACTTTGCCTGCTTCATTTTGGACACATAACCCTGTGCTTACGAGATATTTTTCGTTATACCCTTTTTCTCGTGCTGTTGAACTTAAATCATCACGTTTTTCTAACGAATATCCAAGACGGAATTTTTTTATCGAAGCCTCATTAATGCCTCTCTCATAAAAATAACTCAACCCTATATCACGACCATCATCGGTATTATTGAGATTATTTTCGAAGTGTTGCAACGCAAATTCACTCACTGCAAGCATACTTTCTCGCTCTGTGGCTTCTTCGCGTTCTTTTTCGGTCATTTCATGCTCTTTTATCTCAATATGATACTTTTTTGCGAGATAACGCAAAGCATCATAGTAAGACATCTGCTCAAGTTCCATCAAAAAATTGACCGAACTACCACCCTTGCCACAACTAAAACATTTGCATATACCTTTTGATTTCGATACCGAGAATGAGGGTGTGCGTTCGTTATGGAAAGGACATAATCCTATATAGTTAGCACCTCGACGTTTAAGATGTACGAAGTCGCTCACTACATCGACAATGTCGGCAGTGTCCAGAATTTTTTGTACCGTTTCGCGATCAATTTTCTTCATACGGAATATTCAAGACTACAAAATTAATGAAATATGATTTTATTTCAGTATCTTTGACAATCAATTTTATTAAATATTTATCTACAACCAGTTAAAATCATGAAACTCAAATCGTCTTTAACAAGTTTAATACTCCTTTTTTCAATATTTTCAGTTAGTGCTACTCGCATAATTATTTTTGCTGATCTTCATGTTTTACCCGGCAATGAATGCGAGAAAAATCTACGCATTGCCGTTGATGAAGTCAACAATTCAGATGCCGATATGGTAATAATCAATGGCGACCTCACCAATGAGGGTTCTGACAAAGAATTACGCAATGTAAAATCAATACTTGACCTCATTAACAAACCCCAATTTGTACTTCCAGGCAACCATGAAACTACATGGTCACAAAGTGCAACAAAAACAATCTTCGATTTATGGGGAAATGACCGTTTTGTTACCGAAAGAGATTCATTGGTCATTGTAGGTATCGCATGTGGACCTTACATGAAAATGGGTGACGGACACATCAAACAAGAGGACCTCCATTGGCTCGATAAAACGCTTGCAGAGCGTTGCACAAGTGGGAAACGTGTGATATCATTCAACCACTACCCTCTAAAGAAAGACCTCGACAACTATGATGATTATATACGAGTTCTTCGCAAATATCCGGTCATTGCTCATGTAAATGGGCATTATCATAAGTATGAAAAATATGTAAGTGAAAACTTTGGCGACATCAACTGCATGATGGTACGCTCTCTTGATTTCAAAAATGGCAACTATGGCTACACGATTATGGACATCAGTGCCGACTCGGTAATTTTCCACAACAAACAATTAGGAAAAGAGCCTATCAAAGTAGATGGGTTTGCAATTTCGTTACCATCAATCGACAGCAATATTAAATCAAAAGCCGATCAACAACCTCTCTATGCCGATAGTGCATCAATATTCACTCGTTTAGGATTTGACAAAAAGAATATTTACTTTGGCAATTCACTTGGCTATGCCAAATCTATTGACAAAAATACCGGTAAAGAAATGTGGGCAATACCCACCGGAGCTTCGTTATTTGCTCGTCCTGTAGTTGCCGGGAAATATGTTGTAATACCATCTGCAGCAAAAGAACTGTTATGGATAAATCCTAAAAATGGAGAAATCGTTCAACGCGATGCATCAGAAGGTGCATACGTCGCTGATGGCGTATGTGTTGACAACGCTCTTTACATTGGTGGATACAATAAATTCGAAAAATGGGATGCAAAGAAACGTAAACTTATTTGGCGATATGACTCACTCAACAACTATTGTCAAGCAGCACCTGTGATAGATAATGGCGAAGTAATTTTTGGTGCATGGGACACATATCTATACTGTCTTGACGCCAAAACAGGTCAACTCAAATGGAAATGGAACAATGGTTCTTCACGCAATCAACTTGGACCCGGCAACGTTGTTCCCGTTGTAACGGCTGAACGTATTTACATCGTAGCTCCCGACCGTTACATGACTGCTATCGACCGCAAAACCGGTAAAACCATTTGGAGAAATAAAGACCACAAATATCGAGAAAGTCTTGGGTGTAGCGAAGATGGCTCTCGCGTATATGCCAAAACAATGGACGGAGAATTAGTAGCCGTTGACGCCACTACTGCCGAATTTAATAAATTATGGATTGTAGATATGAAACTTGGATATGAACATGCCCCCTGTATCGTTGCTGAAAAAGATGGCATCGTATATGCCGGTTCTCGTCGTGGGTTAATTGTTGCAGTAAATCCCAAAACACAATCTGTGATTGAAACATTAACCCTTGGCAAATCTGAGACAAACGGCATTGATCTTGACCCCACCACCGGCAACATTTACACCTCACTCATCGAAGGGACAATATTTAAGTTGAATAAATAAGATATTGTATCTTATCTTGTTAATGAGAGATTGATAGAGATACCGTAATTACTGTTTGATGTTGGATAAGATGATGATGACACAAGTGGGGTGTTGACTTGGTGGTCGAAATATGCACCGATGGTCAATCGCTTACTCATCACATAGTTGGCTGTAACATTAACCGACAATGATTGTGTTCCGTTGGTAGCTTGAGTATAATTATTTTCAATATTACGAATCAATGCTTGACTTTGTTGATATGAGAAATCGGCATTGAGAGTTAAATCATTGCTTACACCGGCTGATTTTTTCATCTTCAATACTGAATTAAACCCAACAATCTTATATCCGGCTCCAACAGTAACTGCTTTATTTGTTGCTTCAACAACTTGACCAGCACTTGAGTTGAGTGTCAAGGTGCGGCCATCACGATATTCAGCATTAAATTGCAAATCGTTTTTCAATGTAACATTCAATCCAATCAATGGGGCAAATTTTTCAGTTATCGCAACTGATGAAATATTATATGGAGATGACGGAATAGGAGTTCCAGTCAATTCGTCGAGAGTAAATCCAAATTCACCATCTGTACTAATCCAATTAAGGTATGAAGAATAAGAACCTACGGTATAGGTACATTGATATGCGTGTGTGAGCTTGAATGTTTTGAAAATATTTTTCAAATTACCAATTTTTAGTAATCCATCATAAGTTACACGCCAGTTAGGTAATACGTATGCAAACGATGGGAATAGATCAAGATTTGCGTCTGTAGCATTCTTACCTGTATAAGCAGCCATAAATGCAGGGATAAGCACATCACTACTTGTTTGACTAACTGTTCCTACATTAGGGTCAAATGTGTTTCCTGCATATATATTATTTTGCATAAATCCGGAAGTCGGATATTTTTTTCCATAGTATTGCTGTTCAAATCGTTTAGCTACTACAGGTATATTTGAAAGGAATGTATTAAATGATTCACTATAATATGAATTATCAGCATTTCCACCACTTCTTAACGATGTAGCAATGGCACAATGTGTCATAGTGAAACTACCCGAACGAGATGTGGGCATATTTTCATACATAAATTGTATTTGATTTGTGCGATTATCAGTGCGATTTGCTGTTAATTGAATTTTTAAGCCTCGAATAGGTTCAAGGTTTAATTCTGCATTAAGTTCTTCAGTGTTTGACCACACAGCCGGAGAGGTTTGCCCATTATCAGTCATCAACCAACCGCGGTCTAAAGCTCGGTTAATATATGATTCATCGGAGAAGCCAAAAGCAAAATCAAGACCGGGAGACATTGGTCCATAATCAGTTGATTGTCCGAATATATTTCCTATTTCAGGGGTGAATAAAGGTAATGACATTGATTTTGAAGTGCGATAACGCACACTCGCACTTCGAGTCAATAACACAAACCGAGTTGCATAATCGGCGATATTTCTCCATGTGCTATGTTCTTCCTGTAATACCTCAACTACTGTAAATTTAATATTCTGATCACCACGTGTCAACACCTCTACCGAATTAGCATCAATAGGTCGTGTTTTAACAGTAAATGGTTCATTCTTGGTTGTCTTAGCCGTTACTTTTACTTTCTTCGTTCTCAAATTATGCTTTATAATCAAAGATGTATCTTCAAGCAACTTATAAGTGCGTTCAAATTTCTTTGCCTTACGATTTGAGGTTGATTTTTGTCGTGTTGACGAAAAACGTTTTTCTACATCTTTAAGATAAGGAATTTTCTTATATAATGCTTCAAAATTCATGCGTCCATCCATATTCCATGACGCCTGATTTGAGATTGTATTCCCAAGATTCACATCTTCAATTTGTGCACCACGATCCCATTTATATATGGCATTATAGCTAACCGACCCGGTAATAAAATCAAGCACCGGAATCTTACTAAATGGCAATTTATAAGAGCCGGTAAATGTTTGGTTATAAGACCATGGTGTTCCCATGTGAAGAATGTTTTCCCACACTGAATCTTTCCACTCTTTATACTTATCAGGGAACAACTTGCGATTCACAGCCCCTATTGGTTCTTCAATTCGTGCTGCCGTATTAGAATTAAATGTAAGGTTCAACTGTTTTGTGAGATTCCATGTTAAAGCCAACTGACGGTCCCATATGAAGTTCTTACTTACCGACACAGGTAATTGGAACATCACATCAACCTCACTACGTGTTTGTTGTTCATAATAATAACGCGACATTGTAGTAAGAAATGATATCGAGTTTGGCAACCAATTCAATTCCCAATCTTTCAAGAATTTAAGATTCTTGTTTTTACTTTTCATCCATGACAATGGCTTTAGACCTTTTACATAAGGACTATATGAATATTGGAAACTACCACGATAATCATTTGTATATTCATATTCAGTAGTAGGGTCCATTTTTGTTTGCTTATTGAATGAGAAATTCAAAGTAAAGTTGGCTGGATCCCAAGGCATAGGATTCTTGCTTTGCACGTCAAATTTGAATCCTGAGATACTAAAACTTTCTATTTTAGTTCGTTCTATTGCAAATGCTTCAATTGAATCTTTTTCGTGTTCGGTTGTAACTGCGTCAAGAGCATCTTTCAACAACACATCTTGATCAAGAGGATTGTATTTTGGCGACGTTTTTTCATTTGATACTGAATAATAAATAGGAGCTTTTAATTTTGCTTTTTCAGGCAAGAAACGACCTAAATCGGCTTGAACCGCAACATTATATTGCTCATAATCGTCAATTCGACGTGAATTTAATGATTGATCTACGCCACCAAAACCGGCTGTTTCGATGTGTGCACCAACATTTACCGTTGCTACATCTGACATTCCGAGTGTAGCATTTGCTTTGGCAGCCCAACCACCTTCATTTTCAAAGTCAGTAACTTTTAATTCATTCAGCCACACAATACCATCTTTTGTTGTGCTTGAATTATTCCGCACCCCTACTAAAATTACCCTTACATCGCTCAACGATGGGTTTCCTAACACCGCCATGCGATTGTTTTCATTATCGGGATCGCGCCCGGTATATAATGTAGCATATCCCACACCACTACCCTCTTGATTTTTAGCAATGTTGCGTTGTTTTTTCAAATCAACAAGATTTTGAAGATTCAAATCAAGGAAGTTTGCTTGAGGCCATACAGCATATTGATCAGACGATGAATATGTATTATATTTTCCTGGAGGTGTGAGAGTCAAAGGTATCTCATATTCATAGTAGTTATTTTTCACATCAGTACCAAGACGAATAAATGCAGACATTTCACCCGAACGAAGATTTGTAACATCATCAATAAGGCTTTCGGCATGAATCCACATTTGCAATTTATTATAGTTGCGTAAATCAAGCTGTGTATTTCGATACACACCACGACCATCACCAGCTTGCAACCCAACGACCTTCATCATCATTGATTGCTCATTGAGCTGAGTAATTTGTGATTGACCTGGATCGACAATACGAGTAACACCAGGAGGCAATACATAATTTACAGGTTGACGACTGGCATTTTCTTCAATATTAACTACCGAAACATCAAGTTGACCTTCGGCAGGCGTATCTCCTCGATTGTTTAGATTAAAATCATACGTACGCCACTCGCCTCTAACAAGTTCAAATGTCGCGAATCGCAAGTGTGTTGTTTGCTTAAATCCGGTCATAAACATACGTGCAAAACGTATTGTTGAGAAGTCGGAAATAGAACCCACAATTCGTTCATAATCATTCAAAGGTATCTTAAATTGATACCATTCCACTTCTTGGTCTTTTCCATCACGAGTTCGAACCAACGATACTTGTTTATCAGTAATATAGTTTTTACCTACAACTAAATCTTCGGGACGAATAGATACTTTATATTGGAAATAACGCTCATATTCATTAAGTGTGTTATCTTGATTTATATCCTCTACATCAGGCACACTACGAGCTGATTGATACAAAGCCTCAGGACTATCTTCGGGCGAAAGTGAGTTACCTTCAACTCCATTATAATGTTTATATCGTTCAAGAATTGATAATCGTTGCTCGTCATAATCATAACCACGGAAGAAATGATAATTATCCCCCGCCGGGTCATTAAATGGACTAAATTGGTCCAATTGCATTTGGTCAATCGCTGTTGGAGCTAATTTTTGACGCAACTGATTGAGATAGTTAGAATATGACTCATATTGAAACTCTTCATTATTACTCAACCCATCAAGCCCCAAGTCTTGAGCCAATCGGGCACCTGCAGTGTTGTCAAAAGCATAGGTCAATGAATTTTGACTTGACACTTTACCCCACACCGTTTGTTTCATAAATTGCTGATTTCCATCAACCGGCAAACCATTCTCATAAGACTTTAATCCATCTTTAAGAATATCTTCACTCAACTCTCCAAAGTTAATATAAAGGTCGCCACCATCATAGTTTGGATTTTTTTCATCAAGGAATGGGTTCATTAACCAAAATTGAACATACTCGATATTTGATTGTTCAAAATTTGTATTGTCCAACTTTCGCATTATTCCTCCCCAACGTTTTTCGGGAAACAATAAATTACCATTTTCATCAATATTTGTTGCATCAAGATTGTACGGTCCACGTTCTGTTGGATAGAACGATAAGTTAAGCGTCTGAATCGTTGAAGACTCTCCATAGTTCAATTCTCTACCCGGGAAAATTTCTTGCGACGTAACTTCTCGAACATACGGATTTGACAATTGTTCAAGGTCACTACTTATATAACCGGGAGCTAAATTTGAATTGCGTTGAGTAAACATTCTATCGATATAATACCACGACAATAATGCACGATTTTTACCATAGTCAACATTATTATTCAATTGAGCTTCAGGGAAAAGAGCATTTGCTCCTTGTTCATACGGTGTTGATGCCAAAAACCACGCATAAGGCGAGCGTAGGTCAACTCCAGTTTGTGATGATTCAAAATCATCTACATAAGAACTTCCTTGATTTGAACCCGATTTTTGTTGATGAGGAACTAAATGTGCAAATTCGCCATTAATACTGAATTTTGATGGTTGTATCGCATTCATTGTTGGAATTTTATTCAACAAATTTGTGAGCCACATAAATTCTGTATTATACGATAAATTCAGACCCCATATTGTGTTATTTATCACTTCATCTCCAATACTAACTTTCTCGGTCAAAGCTTTCTCTGAGAAGTGCATTAATGTTGCACCTATATTGAAATCTTTGTTGAATTGATATTGCAAATCAAGTCCAAGCAAAGTTTTTCGTTGTGTGCTAAACATCGATTGATTTTCAAGCGACACACTAATACTTTGTCCTGAGTCAATAATACTTTGATTAGTTATTGTTACGATCCCCATAGAATAATCAACCGTGTAATCACTGTTTTCTACAAGTGTAACCCCACCGGCAGTTACAACAACCGATCCTCGTGGCACATTCATTGCGTTCAACCGAATTTGCGAGCCATTTGATGCTTGATATTCTCCGGTTAATATAAACTTATTTTTATCAGCAAATTGACGAGCAACAACTAATGTAGAATCATATAATTCGTTATAAACATATTGTTGAGCAAGTGCCGGATTATCTATTTTTGTCGCAAGATGCGAGCCAAACGGTTCAACTACCGGGAATATTATGCGACCGGTTGCCGACAATACTGTGTAACCTTCTATGTAATCAAAGAACCCATCGGGATTGGATTGTTCATTATTATCAATACGGTCAAGATTCATCACTTGCAACAATGACTTATCATTTAATCCCGGCACCGGCAAGTAATTAATTTTCGTTCCTGTTGTATCACTTAAATACTTTATATTAAGCTTGAATTTTGTTTTTTGAATTTTATACGCACCAAGTGAATATACGTTTTTCATCATCAAATCCCACATTGGCAATCGAGGATTGACCGTGGTGCTTTTCAACATTTTCACATACAACGAATTATCAGTAGATGTTATATCACTTGAAAATTCTCCCACTTGATAAACCTGTCCATTGTAGGTATATTCATAGGCAACTGCCAATACCTCATCGGCATTTAACGCACTTTTCATAGAGATATACCCTAACGTTGAATTTAATGTATATTCCGATTCAGAAAGCAATCGGGCACTTTCTACTTTTTCAAAATCTTCTCCACCATTAAAACCATATAACGACAAAGGCTCTAACGCTTGTGTAACCAAATTAATATTACGAGCTTCGGGGTATTCATTTTTGATAGTGGACAACAAATTATTTGATGAATTTGCAGGATTATCAAACGTGTGATTAGGCACCCATATATTATTTGCTAATCTACGATTTTCGCCCAAGTCCATAAATGCCACAAGATTTCGTGCCTGGTTATAATTCCCTGTTTTATTTGTAACCCAAACCTCTATTCGAGTAATATTCACTCCCGACGATACGTATGGTAATTTCGATGCAAATTTATCATAATTATCCCTGAAATAATGAGCCAAGAAGTAATGACGATTTTGGTCGTAAGCATCGGCATTTACCTCAAAGTCCGTTGTTTGTGCTCCACCTTTCGTATTTACAGTCTTTGACTCTGAATTTTGTTGTGATACGAGTGCTGTAGCCGTAAATTTACCAAATTGTAATTTTGATTTTATCCCAAATAAAGCTGTGCTACCTTTTATGAGCGAAGAACCGGTAGTCATACTTACGTTACCGGCTTCTATATTCTTAACAATGTCATCTTCTTTGCCTTCGTATGCAAGTTTAATGTTTTTTGAATCAAAATCAAATGTCGCATCAGTATTATACGACATATTGAATTTCATTCTATCGCCAACCGATGCTGTAATATTTGCTTGAATCTTCTCATCAAAGTCAAAATAAGTTTTTCGCCGAGCTTCAAGCGACAATGAAGGATTATCAGTTTTATTGGACTTAACACCTAAATTTAGCGTTATAGTTCCTTGTGTTTTGAGCTGAACTCCACCCGGACCAAAAACCTTTTCCAATGGACCGAGTGCAAAATTCATATCAAAAATATTAAATGGCTTTTTCTCTTTCTCGGTAATAGCCTCCGTATTTCGTTGACGATAATACTCTTGCATCGATTCTCTTACCTTCCAATCATTGTATTGTTTTTCGGATAAGATAAATGGAGTTATAATTTCTCTATCGCCAACCTTTGTGCGAATTATATATGAACATGTTATTGGGTCGTATTCTGCATGCGATTCGATATTCTTAGGTTGTCGTAAATCAATTGGAGTTTCTTGAGGATATAACAACTCTTCATAAGATTGTGGGGCAGCATGCTTTATCGGGAAATTCATTCCATTATTTGAGTTGTCTTTTTTCCTTTTTTTATTATCACCCGATTCTTTTGGAGCTTCTGATTGTGCGGGAGCCGGAGCCTTTAATTCCGACTTATAATATTGTGCTGTTGAATAAAAGAGAGAAGTTGAGAGTAATAAAGTTATTACTCCCAACAAATATTTATATGTTATACTTTTTTTTATCTCTTTTCCCATTCAATAATATCGTTGCACCCAAGTGCTACATCATTGACAATGCTTTCTTTATAGCTGATTCAACTGCGATAGATGGCTCATTGTCAAACAATTTCTTTAGCACTTTCTGCGACTGCACACGATTAAATCCGAGCATTACCAATGCAGCCAATGCTTCTTCATATACTTCGTTAGTTGCAGAAGGTTGTAATATTAACGTATCTCCTATGGGTTTTATTTTATCTTTAAGGTCAACAATTATACGTTCTGCCGTTTTTGAGCCAATTCCTTTTACTTTTTTCAATGTTGAATGGTCGCCAGATAGGATTATTTGCTCTAATTGTGGTGCAGCAATCGATGATAGTATCATTCGAGCTGTATTAGCTCCAACGCCCGACACTCCAATTAATAAACGGAATATACTACGTTCTTGCTCATTTATGAATCCAAACAAAACATGAGCGTCTTCTCTTATTGCCTCATGCACGAGTAATTTCGCGATTTTCACTCCATCGAGAGCTGAATATGTTGGGACTGAAATATTTAACAAATATCCCACTCCTCCGCAATCTATTATAGCGTATGTCGGTGTCAACTCGGCTAATTCTCCTTTTATATATTCAATCATACATTTATGAAATTATAACTTTATACAAAGTTACACAATAATTTTCACTTTTATCAACTCCTCTTTAACTGAATCCACTATTATTTACTACCTTTGTAGTTAATAATCATACCTACACATGGAGCAAGTTGAATCAATCATACAATCTATTAGTGAAATAATCTGGAGTTGGCCAATGATTATTCTTCTATTGGGAACTCATATATACCTCACAATACGCCTACGCTTCCCTCAACGAAAAATATTCACTGCAATAAAAATATCATTACAAAGCGACAATAACTCAAAAGGTGATGTTAGTCAGTTTGCAGCGTTAGCAACTGCTCTTGCTGCAACAATCGGGACTGGGAATATAATCGGTGTTGCCACTGCAATATCACTCGGAGGTCCGGGTGCTGTATTTTGGTGCTGGCTTACAGGCGTACTTGGCATTGCAACTAAATATTCAGAAGGATTATTAGCTATAAAATATCGAATCACAAATAAATATGGGGAAATGTCGGGAGGACCAATGTATGCTCTCGAACGTGGGCTTAATATGAAATGGTTAGCTATATTGTTTAGTATTTTTACTGCTATTGCAGCCCTTGGAATAGGCAATATGGTTCAATCCAACTCCATCGCCCTTTTGGTCAATGACACGTGGGGAGTTCCACTGCATATTAGTGGCATTATTGTTGCGTTCCTTGTGATGCTTGTTATCATCTTCGGTGTTAAAGGAATCGCAAAAGTCTGTACGACCCTTGTTCCACTTATGGCTATATTTTACATTATCGGTTGTCTATGGATTCTAACAATGAATCTTGAATATATTCCCAATGCTATATCCCTAATTATTAATTCGGCATTCTCTACCGAAGCTGTTGGCGGTGGTTTTTTAGGTTCAGCTATGATTGTTGCTATGCGATATGGTATTGCTCGTGGACTATTCTCTAACGAATCAGGGCTTGGATCTGCCCCCATTGTTGCTGCGGCTGCACAAACACGCAATCCGGTGCGACAAGCATTAGTCTCTGCATCTGGTACATTTTGGGATACTGTGATTATTTGTGCACTTACAGGAATTGTATTAGTTAGTAGCATTATTGCCTACCCGGATATTGACACATCACTCGGTGGCACCCTCACAACAGCAGCATTTTCTAAATTACCTGGATTTGGAAATATAATGCTAACAATATCATTATTTACATTTGCATTTTCAACAATCTTAGGCTGGTGCTACTACGGAGAAAAAGCAATTGAATATATCAGTGGAGTAAAATATGTAAAAATTTATCGCGTGATTTGGATTATCGTGGTATTCCTCGGGGCAATCATAAATTTATCTGTAGTTTGGGCTATATCAGATATTATGAATGCACTGATGGCATTACCAAATCTTATATCTCTATTGCTCTTATCGGGAGTTATCGCAAAAGAGACAAGATTCTATCTCTGGGATAAACACTTAAATGACTCCGGGGACTAAATACTAATCCTAATTAGAATCCTTATTTTAATCCTCGTAAGAAATCAGCAGTAGGCATACGTTTCTTGCCTGCAACTTGAAGCGAAATGATTTCAATACGAGCATCACTACAATCTACAAACATTCTATTTGCTTCAATTGTAAATTTCCCGGGAGTTAACAATCCATCATATTCAACTACTGCCGATTCAAAGATTTTCATTGTAATCGGTTCTTTACCTTCTTGCACAAAATTTGTCCATGCTGCCGGATATGGAGACAACCCTCTCACATGATTGTGAACATTCACAGCCTGTTTTGACCAATCAATCAAACATGTATCTTTGAATATTTTCGGAGCCGGGGTTGGTTCTGCCCCTTGCAAAATATCATCTTGAGGAATCGTTTTTAAGTCGCCGGCAATAATATGTTCAATCGTATCAATCGTAAGGTCAGCACCAAGCATCATCAACTTATCATGTACATCACCCACATTATCTGTTGGAAGTATATTTATTTTTTCTTGACGAATAATATCTCCTGTGTCTATTTCATGTTTAAGAAAAAATGTAGTAACACCAGTTTCAGTGTCTCCATTAATAACAGCCCAATTAATTGGTGCTGCACCACGATATTTTGGGAGTAACGACGCATGCAAATTAAATGTACCAAGTTCCGGCATCGACCACACAACCTCCGGCAACATGCGGAATGCAATCACGACAAAGAGATTGGCTCCGAGAGAGCGTAATTCTTCAACAAATTGAGGGTCTTTAAGGTTTACAGGTTGAAGCAATGGGAGATTATTTGCCACTGCATATTGTTTTACAGGCGAATGAAGCAGTTTATGACCACGACCAGCAGGTTTGTCAGGCATTGTGATTACTCCTACTATATTATATCCACCCTCATGAATGCGACGCAGGCTTTCAACCGCGAAGTCAGGTGTGCCGAGAAATACTATTTTGAGATCTTCTTTTTTCATAATTCTAATTATTTATATTTTCGGTTAAAGCTTGCCACAACACATCGTTGGGAATAGGTGCTGTAACGGATATTAATTCGTGCGACACCGGATGTTCAAACTCTATATGTCGAGCCATTAATGATATGCTTCCATCGGGATTGCTTCGCTTATCTCCATACTTCAAATCGCCCTTTATTGGACAACCTATAGATGATAATTGTACTCGTATCTGATGTTTTCTACCTGTCATCAAATTTACCTCAAGCAAATGATAACGTTCACTTGACGCTATATGTCGATACGTAAGTCGGGCTTCTTTAGCTCCACTCTTGGGTGTCAATGAGGCATAGGACTTGTTGTTGCGTTCAACAGTTGTGATATAATGAGTTAATATATCCTCGCTCTTGGGTGGACGGTTGCGAGAAATAGCCCAATATGTTTTATGCACTTGTCCATTTCGAAACATATCATTTAGACGAGCTAAGGCCTTTGATGTCTTTGCAAACACCACCACTCCGGCAACCGGACGATCAAGGCGATGCACCACCCCACAAAACACATTTCCAGGCTTGTTATACTTTTCCTTTATCCATTGCTTGAGAGTTTCCACCAACGGTTCATCACCGGTCTTATCCCCCTGCACAATTTCCCCCGGTGCCTTATTTACTATAATTATATGATTATCCTCGTACAGTACTTGCATTAGACTAAAATTATTTATACTCAAATTACTTCTAATTACACTTTTCGCCATCAATCTCTCTCACAAAATACACAGGACGATTTTTTGTTTCATTGAATATACGACCTATATATTCACCTATTATTCCCAACGAGAGTAGTTGCACTCCTCCTAAGAAAAGCATTACAACCATAATTGTTGGATAACCTGCGACCGGATCTCCTATAAACAATGCTTTGAGAATCACATATATCATATAAGTAAACGCACTCATTGAAACAAATAGTCCCACTACCGTTGCTATTTTCAACGGAGAAGTCGTATATGACGTAATTCCTTCAATTGCCAATCCCACTAATTTAAGATAATTCCATTTAGTATTACCGGCAACTCGATCCTCTTGATTAAATAAAATTTCTTTTTTATTAAAACCAATCCACTGGAATAATCCTTTAGTATAACGTTGTGATTCTCGCATTGAACACAAAGCATCAATACAAATGCGATCTAAAAGTCTGAAATCTCCCACATTTTGAAGCACTTCCACATGTGATGTCTTCTGTAAGAGCTTATAATATAATAACGAAAGTTTCTTTCTTATCCAAGGTTCTTTACCTCGACTATTTCGCTTACCATAAATATCATCATATCCTTCTTCCCACAATTTAAGCATATCGGGTATTACTTCGGGAGGATGTTGGAGATCTGCGTCCATAATAACGACACAATCACCGGTCACATAATCAAGACCAGCCATCATTGCCACCTCCTTACCAAAATTACGCGAAAGGTCGATATACCTAAATCGATTATCTCGTAGATACATTTGTTTTACCATGCAAAGGCTGTTATCTACACTACCATCGTTAACCAGCATTACTTCCCATTGATAATCCAAATTACTGTCAACTAACAACTTTACCCTCTCGAACAACTTAGGCAAGACCTCTTGTTCGTTGTAAAAAGGTATTAGCAATGACACTTTTTTCATTTCACAAGCAATTTTATATGGTTAATTTTCTTCAACAAAGATAATGATATTTATATAATCTCACAACGGGATTTGCCGTTTACACTGATTATAAAAATCCATTACAACATTTACATATTCATACGTTTGGCGTCCTCTGAAATATCCATATTTACATACCGGGTCGTTATAGTACTCAGGTTTTGTTTTCATCAAAATTGCCTCAGCTACATTTCCGTCCCACTTTTGAGGATCTTTACCATATTTTTTAGCTAAAGCTATTGCATCATAAATATGAGCTAATCCACTATTATATGCTCCTATCACAAATTTAACTCGCTCATCTGGGTCTTCAACATAATCAGCTAACAATCCATCTAATTTTTTGATTATTTTAGAAGCAACACAAATATTATCATCAATATAGGCAATACGGTCAGTAAGTCCATATCCTTGTGCAGTAGAAGGCATAATTTGCATTATACCTTTAGCTCCGGCCCACGACACAGCCGTGGAATCAAATCGACTTTCGACATAAGCTTGTGCTGCCAATAGACGCCAATCCCAACCGGTATGTGATGCATATTTTTTGAAATATGAATCATATTTTGAGATATATCCTTTTGTAAAATCAATAGAATAAGGTCGTTGCTCATTCTTACTTAATTCAAAATAGCGTTTATGAAGTTCGGCATATTTTTTTTGAGGAGCTTCTTGCTCAATCCACTCATTTATAATTTGAGCAAGCCTTGGATTCGATGGCGACACAGCCCAAGATGAACGTTGAGGGAAACTTAATTGCAATGTAATATCTAAATCTTTATAGTATGTTTTATTTAGACGAGCGATGTCACTATCAACTATTGTAAGAGGAATTTCTCCTGTAGAAACCATGCGAATAAGATCCTCGGTTATGAGCGTATCTTTATCTACAAGGTGTATATTTATTCCTCCTCCTAATTCATTTGAAAGATTTTCTATTCGTTGGTGGTATTTTGAGCCCTTCTCAACATATATATCTTTTCCAACCAACTGTGTTACATCAGTTATTTCAATAGACTTTTTATTTATTGGCTGAACAAGAACCTGGGATGTTGAATTAACCACGCCACAATGCAACACCCTATCTTTATATTTCGATGTTATTGGTATTTCGTATGCTAACAAATCAACCTTTGCTGAATCAAGTAATTCTATCATTGTCGCCATATTATGTGCAACAAAAATTTCAATTGCAATATCGTTGTCCTCACAAAATTGGCATACCAAACTATAATCATAACCCAACTTCGTGTCTCGATAAATAAAATACGAAGTTGGGCTATATAATGTTGCTACCCGAAGTGTATCTGGCAGAGTATATTGTATTGAATCAGTTATAGAGCAATTTCCACTCGTTTTATTGTTAGCACAAGCATTAAAAACGAGCAAAACGATCGTTAATATATATATCACAACGACCCTCATCGCTCTATCCCAATAAATTAATATTCAAATTCCCCTTTTTCTGAAATAATTGTTAGATGATTTGTCTCAGCATCTTCAACACGACCAATGATACGTGCAGGAATACCCCACGACTCTGAAATTTCAATTACTCGTTGAGCATCTTCGGGAGCTAAATATATTTCCATACGATGTCCCATGTTAAACACTTTGTACATCTCAGCCCAATCAGTTCCCGATTCACGACTAATAAGATCAAATAATGGCGGAACAGGGAAAAGGTTATCTTTAATCACATGTTTATTTTCAACGAAGTGCATAACTTTTGTTTGAGCACCTCCCGAGCAGTGAACCATACCATGCACTTTATCTCGCATTTCATCAAGAAGTGCTTTAATGACAGGAGCGTATGTACGAGTTGGAGATAGTACAAGTTTACCCGCATTAATTGGGGCCCCCTCAACTTCATCAGTCAAACCAACCGAGCCGGAATATACCAATTCTTGAGGCACCGCGGCATCAAATGTTTCCGGATATTTTTCGGCAATTGATTTATTAAACACATCATGACGAGCCGAGGTCAAACCATTGCTACCCATACCTCCGTTATATTCTTTTTCGTATGATGCTTGCCCGTATGATGCTAAACCTACAATTACATCACCACCTTTAATATTTGCGTTGTTAATAACATCGCTACGTTTCATTCGACAAGTCACGGTACTATCAACAATAATTGTGCGAACAAGGTCGCCAACATCTGCTGTTTCTCCTCCCGTTGAATAAACACTCACTCCCATTTCTCGTAATTCAGCAAGAAGTTCTTCTGTGCCATTGATAATTGCAGCAATAACTTCTCCCGGGATTAGGTGCTTATTGCGACCAATTGTTGACGAAACAAGGATATTATCAGTTGCCCCCACACAAAGAAGGTCATCAATATTCATAATCAACGCATCTTGAGCAATGCCTTTCCACACACTCAAATCTCCTGTTTCTTTCCAATAGGCATACGCCAACGATGATTTTGTGCCTGCACCATCGGCATGCATAATGTTGCAATACTCTTCATTCCCACCAAGAATGTCGGGTATAATTTTACAAAACGCTTTAGGATATAATCCTTTGTCCACATTTTTAATTGCATTGTGAACATCTTCTTTTGAGGCAGAAACGCCTCGCATATTATAACGTTGATCGCTCATAATTTATATTGTTTTTTATATTGCTGAATAAATGTATAGAAGTAATGCAGTTGAGGGAAGTACGAATAGCAACGAGTCAACACGATCAAGGATTCCACCATGTCCTGGTATTAAATTCCCCGAATCCTTGACGCCAACACTACGCTTAAACATCGATTCCACAAGGTCTCCAAATGTTGCAAATATCGATACAACCACCCCCATCACTATATAAAATGGCAAGTCGTTAACTTGTTCAATAAAATAATAGTAAGCGATTCCTGACAAAACTGAAAATGCCATGCCTCCCCAAAAACCTTCCCATGATTTTTTAGGCGATATTCGTTCAAATAAACGATGCTTGCCAATTGTACACCCTACTAAAAAAGCTCCTGTATCATTCAACCATATCATTACAAATATTAACAATAATAATGATTGAGACTGTGTGTATATAGCACCCATAGACAACATTGGCACTACGATATATAAAAATGCAAAAATTGAATAAGCCAAACTGCTTATTGGCGATTCTTTTTTATTATATAATTGAATTATCAATCGCAACAAAAAATAAGCTAACAATACTATTGCTACATTAAGAATTGATAGCCCTTGAATTAGATATGTATATCCACCAAATGCTACTAATGATGTTGAGCCAATAATATCAACCCACAGATTTAGATTCGAGCCATCGGCTTTTGTCATCTTAAGGAACTCTCTTATTCCTAAAAAAGTTAATAATGTGGCAAATATAATAAATGCCCAATTTGTTGTAATTACACCTAAAACTATCAGTGCAACATATATAGCCCCCGATAGGCTTCGAATTATTATATTCTTTAAGTTCATTTTCTATCTATTGTGTTTTACTTAACAAAAGTAACACATTTTTTTTACATTTTTGCTTTGTTATCCTTTATTTTATTAAAATACGTTCTATACTCACCCCTTTTGTGTGCGTAACTTTAACAATATATACCCCTGATGTTAGTGACGATAAATCTAAAGTCCTTGAATTCGAGGAATGGACAAGCTGACCCGACATTGAATATACATTCGTTTCTTTCAGATGTGAATTGGGTATTTCAATCTCAAATTGACGATAATCAACTGTTCGCAAAATCAAATTATAAAAATCTTCAACCAACACATTCCCAACTCCTGCTCGATTTAACACCTCTTTTAATCCTGCATACGCATTAATGTTTCCTGCTCCCCATTTAGGATTAGGGAAATCTGCATAATTTGTATCTGCTGTTGATTGTGCTATATCAATCACTTCATGTACTGTTAGCGACGAATCGACTTGTAGCCAACAAGCAATCACTCCGGCAACATGAGGAGATGCCATAGACGTACCACACTCCGATATCCAATAATAGTCTTTATTATCAATTGTAGTTTTTACTGCTAATGAGTTTAACAATTCAGAACTCATGCTTTTTGTATAATGGCTATTTATTGGAGCGACAATCATATTTCCCGGGGCACAAATATGTGGTAATATGCTACCATCATCAAGTGTTCCATAACTTGAGAAATACGCCACTTCATTTTCATTAAAATTATATGCCTTAACACTCCCATCAACTCGAGGAGTTGTATTTCTTGAGCTACTTGCTCCTACAGCAATAATATTTTTACCACATGCTAAATCTGAAATTGAACGAGATGGATTGCCTTGTGTAAAGCCTGGCACACCCAATGAATGAAGTATAACCCCATTCCCATCTGCATACGCATCAATATGAACACCATTATCGGCTCGCATAATAAAGCCTATGCAGTATCTACCCAATAGTCCCGATTCATCTCGCTGATGATTCTCTACATCAATAATTGCATAGGTGTTATATCGCCCATTATCCTTATTTGTAGAAGAGTATATTCTAACAGAACCAGTCAACTCTGATTCAAATAACGGAATTGATATGTCATTTTCTGTTGCAAAAGAAGATGACGCAACGCCCCACGATGAAGCTCCCACATTAATTGCTCCCATAAACGGCGATGTATATACAAATTCTTTTGTGATTCGATCGTAAATCGTCAACGCCACTAAAAACTCGCGAGAATCCTTACTCCACAAATCTATAGCTCCATTCATTTTTATACCGGCAACATCTGGATTATCATAGACAAAGGTCTTTAACTCATTATTTTCATCGGTAGCATCAAATGATATATACATTCTTTTATTTCCATCATTCCCTGATGATAAACACACGATAGCCTCCTCTCCGATAAGCTCAAGATATTGATTAAATAAACTTGTACCATCATGAGGTCCTAAATTATGTCCTAACGATAAGTTTATCACAACTTTTTTTCCTACACTACTCGCATATTCAACTATATCTTCCACTCCTGCAAGAATTGCCATATCATATAGATTACTCGTTGTTATAACCATATCTGACTTTGTTGCAATCCCCGAATAAACATTCCCATCAAAACTTCCTGCAAGGATTCCTGCTACATGACAAGCATGCCACTCTGTACTATCATCAGTGGTCCAATTTGAAATTTCAGATTCGTTTGTCATATCATATCGCTTACCCAACAATTCTTCATAACATACCAATCTTTTTAATCTTCCATCTTTAAACGCCAAATGAGATGGATCAAAGCCAATATCTGCGATTCCAACCACAACACCCTCTCCGTTATATGCTTGTGGCAAATCAAGTCCAGCATGCACTTTGTCAACGCTTGTCATTATTTTTGCTTTATCAAGAGCTATTGACATTGGTTGCGACAAACTCATGCTATTTACTAATGGTAAACGAGATACTTCGTCAAGCATATTATACGGGATACTTGCGAGTACAAAATTCTCACGCTGTCGATATATAATCGTACCTAACGATAGTAATTCATCTATTACAGAATCATTAGACAATTTCATTATAACCGGATAATATATCGAATCTAACGATGTATTTTCTCCCGAAACTACCTTAATTCGATTACAATTTAATATATCACTTTGATTGTATTTCTTTATTTGCTCAAGGATAGCCCTACTTTTATTGTCTAAAATTGGAGATGCACATAAAGGCAAAATCAATAATAGCATTAACACTAAACACAAATATTTTCTCATCTTATATTACAAACTATATTTACACAAAAATAAGAAAAAAGCCATTATCGTACAACCCGATAATGGCTTTTAATATTTGAGATTGTGTTTTTTAGATTTATTTCACTACAATTTTTGTTGTATATTTATCGCCATCTGCCTCAACTACAAGCACATATACACCTGAAGCAACATTTGTAGCATCTACAACAACATTATCTCCTTGTGCAGATGCACTTACAACTGCTTGACCTGAAACACTGTAAAGAGTTGCGTTTACTGATGTTGCACCTATATAAGTTACCTCAAATTGATTTGCTGCTATTGCATTTACTACAACAACTTGTTCAGCATCTTGTTTTACACCCTCAACACCATCCAATTCAACTGCTTTTTTCACAGCTTCTAATGCATTTATTTTACCCGCACCCCATTGAACTGGAATAGATGATGTTGTTACATAATTATCTTTTGTAGCAGTTTCCATCAATATTTCACGAACATCTTTGCATGTTAAATCTGGATTTGCTTGCAGCATTAATGCTGCAACACCCGATGCGAATGGAGTTGCCATAGAAGTTCCCATCATGTAGTCATAATAATATGGTTTACCTTCATACATTGTTTTTGCTACAAGCATAAATTCTCCATATTCATATACTCCTTGTTGAAATGCCAATGTCATATAATATGAACTCATTGATGATACAACTACACAACCAGGAGCTGTTAAATGTGGCAATTTTCGACCATCAACAAGAGTTGCATAACTTGAAAAATCTGAAATATCATCAAGCGTTACATAGTTTTTAAAATTGTATCCTGCATTTTTTATACGCACTGGAACATAATCTCTAGTTGTATATGAACCAACTGAGATTACCCCTTCTGCACATGAAGCATCTGTGATAGAACCATCACCACCACCATCAGTCCAGCCTGAAATGTTATTTGATGCAAGGGTACTATATCCTCCTGAAGTGCAATACACATCAAGACGTTGACCGGCATTACCTTCAACCATTAAACCCAATGCGATATTCCCTTTGGGATTAGTTGTGGTGTTTAACAATAAATAATATTGCATATTCACAGTGAAACGATTATTATATTCGTCTACTTTTGAACCAAATCCGATATAACCATTTGAATATGCAGCATCAAACACGGGAGATGTCATAACTCCGGCTTCTGCATATTTTTCTGTTGCAATATAAGAATATTCGCCATTTGTGCTTTCTGAAATTGTTGGCAATTTATAAACAATTTCCTTTGTTGTAAGATCATAAAGCACAAGTGTTGCACTAAATGTTTGATTCGTATTACTCCAAACTTCAAGTGTTCCGGTTTGACCATTTGTTGCCAAAGGCATAATAAAAGTATTGATATTCTTATCTGCTTCAGTACATGTTTTTGTAATAGCAATACCATCTGCTGCTTCATTTCCTGCAGCAACACATATTACAGCTTTTTCGGCTAACTTATTTAGATATTGGCTAAACAATTCAGTGCCATCATGTGGACCATATCCACTACCCAACGAAAGGTTTACAACGCATGGCTGATTATTTCTTTCTGCATAATCAATAACCTTTTCAATACCCATGAGAATATTATTATCGTATGCATCATTTCCTAAACCAACCATGATGATATCAGACTCACTCGCTACACCATAGTAGTTTATAGTATCAGCCAAGTTTTTATAACTTCCACTCATGATACCAGCAACGTGAGTACCATGCGACATTATAGAAAGATCTGTTGTAAATTGGCTTAATTTATATTCTGTATCATAAGCTGTTGCATTACCATTTTTACCGGTAATAGTCCATGCTTCTTTCACACGTGATGTTCCATCTGAATTCTTAAAGTTAGGATGATTTATTGTAATACCTGCATCAACAAGACCTGTTACTACACCAGCACCTTTATATGCTTGTGGCAATTGGCCCAATGGACGATGAACTGTATTCACTCCCGTTTTTGAACGAGCCTGATCCATTTTAACGCTTGCTTTGCGAGGGATTGAAAGTGTTTTAATTGCTTTTAGATTAGAAAACTCAACTACTTTATCATAATCAACCTCAACGAGAGCAAGATTATCCATTTGTGATCTTACAACTGCTCCTGTTGCTTCTAATTCTGCAATGTCGGCATCTTTTTCCAAATCAACGAGCACAACAATACGTTCTGTATTGGTGTCAAATGGTTGAATTGAAGATGCATCTAACTTATCTGTTTTTAAAAGAGCATCTTCTCCTAATTTTTCAATAAATGACTGTTGTTTAAGCAATCCCTGACCGATTAAATCAATTTTGCTTTGTGCAAACGAAAACAATGTTGCACTTGCTAAAATAAAGCTTAAGTAAATTTTTCTCATATATATATTAATTTATTTTTTTGCCATTTTGCAAAGATAATCATTATTTATTGAAATATATTACATTATACATAATAATTAATTATTATTAAACATCAAATCAGTTTTATAGAAATACAATTGCTAACCGTTTAATCAATAATTTTCATTTATATATTTGAAAATACCCAAATAATCACGAAATTTGCACCAAATTAAATCGCATCACATAAATGAACAACGATTTCAATAAAAAATATTACAAAATAAAAGAAGTTGCCGAAATTCTTAATATCCCGGCATCAACTTTGCGTTTTTGGGAAAATCAATTCACTATCATCAAGCCAAAACGCAATAGTCATGGCACACGATTATACACTCCATCAGATATTGAAACAATAAAAATGGTGTACTATCTCGTAAAAGAAAAAGGATTAAAACTTGATGCTGCACAAGAACAAATTAAACACAATCATTCAAACGTATCTCAACGACATAAAACTATTGAGCGATTAAAAAAAGTACGTTCTGAGCTGAAAGCAATGCTTGATGCCCTTCATTCGTTAAGATAACTTACAACTCCTTATAAAATTACAGTTTCAGACCTTTATATAAAAAATGGCAATTACTCCTTTTGTAATTGCCATTTTCTTTACCGAATAAAAACTATTTAATTATTTAATATTAGGCTCTTCAAGACCAAGTTTTTTCACTTTGTCAACTCGCTTTAATATAACACCAATAATCAATGCTGCAACACCAAGTGATGCTAACATTATAAGAGGAGCTGTATAGTCATACATTGTAGCAGCTTGCTCTAACGAGATTGTTCCATTAGCCAATCCCTCTGTTATCGCTGGATTAGTTTTATCAAGAACCTTACCTATCAACAAAGGGAACAACCATAATCCAATATTTTGTATCCAAAATATTAGAGCGTATGCACTACCTATAATTTTTTGATCTACCAATTTGGGAACACTTGGCCACAATGAGGCAGGCACCAATGAAAAGCTTGCACCTAACACCAAAATCGTAATATATGCAACAATAAATCCACTAATAGAACTACCTTTAAACATTGGCAATACAAAAGCGAATGTCAAATGGCATGCTATCAACAATATTGATCCCAATATCAACATCGTCGCAGCTTTACCTTTGTGATCAACATAATTTCCTAAAATTGGAGTAATACCTACCGCCAACAATGGGAAAACAGCAAATACAGTCTCAGCACTTTGACGCATATAACCCATATAACAGAAGACTATTAAAGCAATTATTGCAATTCCCAACATTGAGTATTTCAACGATTTATTTTTTGCAAAATTACTGATAAATGCTCCGGCAGCAACAATTAACATTATAAAATATTGCACAATTGTTACTTGTTCTGATGCCCAAAATGAACCACTTTCAACACCGGTAAACGACAAATTACATTGCAACATATTTACAGCATATTTTTGGAATGGGAAAATAGCCGAGTAATATAATACACATAGCATTGCAACTAACCAGAAGCCACTACTACGCAATATAGCACCAATATCACTAACATGAAATGGTTCTTTTTCCTCAGCCTCTCCGGTTTGTGCATCTAATTTCTTATCCATAAAGAAATATACTATGAACATAATTAATGCAATCATCAAAAGCACCACTCCAAATGCTACAGAACGTGACACATCAATATTACCACCTAAACGAGCAAAGAATGGAGAAAAGATCATACATGTAGCCACTCCCAATCGAGCAAGAGCCATTTCAGAGCCCATTGCAAGAGCCATTTCACGTCCCTTAAACCATTTAACAATACCTCGGCTTACCGTTATACCAGCCATTTCTACACCACAACCAAAAATCATGAAGCCAATAGCCGCAAATTTAGCCGAAGCAGGCATTCCTTTATAAAATGGAGATATTCCCAATTCATCAAATACCGGAATGTAATTGAGATTATTATTAAACCATTCTTCAAGACCACTTCCAATAAATGCATTAGTTACAGCATACCAATTAATTACTGCACCAATTAACATCACAACACCCGACAATAAGGCAGTAAACCTTACACCCATTTTGTCGAGAATAATACCCGCAAATATCAAAAAGAACACAAATACATTCAAGAATGTTTCCGAACCTTGCATTGTTCCAAATGCAGTTGAATCCCAGCCTCTTGTTGACTGCATTAAGTCTTTAATTGGCGATAATATGTCCATAAAAACATAACTAAAAAACATCGCCAACGCAAGCAATAATAAAGCTGACCATCTTATCCAAGCTTTATCACTCAATAATTGTTTATTCTCTGCCATTTTCTATAATATGATTGATTTATTATTTATTTTGCCACAAAGTTACACAAATCCATCGTTGATTAAAAATTAATTTGCTATATTCGCAAAATGAATTAAGTTTTTGAAACATAAATCTACATTGCAATTATGCCAAACTCTAAACCATATACCTTTGATCGAGTTATTCGCATCATCATAACTATCTTTTTAATCGGAACAGGATTATGGCTCATTAACTATCTTACGAGTGTATTGCTCCCATTTTGCATAGCCTGCTTGGTTGCATACTTGTTAGAACCTCTTGTTCAATTTAACTGCAAGATATTCAAAATAAAACGACGTTTTCCTGCTGTTGCTCTCACTCTAATTGAGTCACTATGTATTTTCGTAGTTTTAGGATTTATTTTCATTCCTACAATTATTGCAGAATCGCAACAAATGGCCGCTATGTTCAAACAATACGCAACCGCAAATGCAAACATTCAATACCTACCCGAAAGTGTTCATATTTATTTACGAGAACTCATTGATTTTAACAAGTTGTCAACATTAATAACCCAACAAAACATTGAAAATATCTATAATATAGCATCTTCATTCCTATCGAGTGGAATTGATTTGATTATGGGAATAATTGGTTGGTTTATAGTCATTCTTTACATCATATTCATAATGCTTGATTATGAAAAACTAATGCGAGGGTTAAAACGAATGGTTCCTCCTCGTTATCGTCGCATAGTTTTCAGCATTGGACATGATGTAAAAACAAGCATGAACTTATATTTTAGAGGTCAATCTCTTGTAGCATTTTCAGTAGGTGTACTTTTTAGTATTGGATTCATAATTATTGGACTACCATTGGCCGTTGTATTAGGAATGTTTATTGGCTTACTTAATATGGTTCCATATTTACAGCTTATATCATTTCTACCCGCTACATTACTTTGCCTTGTGTATTCAGTTGACAGCGGTTGCAATTTTTGGACAATTTGGGGCGAATGTATGGCTGTTTATTGCGTTGTACAAGTAATTCAAGACATGTTTATTGTACCTAAAATTATGGGTAAAACAATGGGGCTTAATCCGGCTATCATATTGCTTTCACTCTCAATTTGGGGAGCTTTATTAGGATTTATCGGACTTATAATCGCACTACCTTTGACAACTCTATTACTGTCATACTATAATCGATATGTTTTAGGAGAAAACACTAATTTCTCACAAAACAATAACAAACCACCATGCGATACTCCAATTGACATTTAATCAACCTCGGCTAACATTTCATTTGCCAGAGTTTCATCTTCTTGTCTAACAAGCAATTTCACAAAACCCAATGACGAAAAAGCCATTGGATACACACTTGACATAATTTCATTGTTAATCACACAAATTACGCCATTACTTTCAAGGACTCCTTTTGCAACATGAGCTTCAAAGTCTGTCGCATATTCACGAATAATAACCCAATTTTCATTCATATTGCACTCTATTTATTACTTTATTTTTCTACGATTTAATTCTGCTTGATATTTACGAGCATTTACCAAATGAGTGGCATAATCAACTGCAAAATTATGATAACCAGAGAAATCTTCTTTTGCACACATATACAAATAGTTATGCTTGGGGGCATTTAACACTGACTCCAATGTTTTTTTTGATACAACTCGAATAGGTCCCGGCGGCAAACCATAGTTCTTATATGTATTATATGGCGATTTAATTTCCAAATGAGAATGATTTATACGCCGTAGCGAAAAATCTCCTATCGCAAACTTCACTGTTGGGTCAGCTTGTAACTTCATGTTTTTATCTAATCGATTCATATACAATCTTGCTACCAATGGTCGTTCATCAGCTTTATTTGTCTCCTCCTCTACAATTGACGCAATTACCGACACCTGCATCGGTGTCAATCCCAAATATTTAGCTTTTTGCGTCCTCTCATCATTCCAGAATTTATTATAATAACTTAGAAACTTTCTAACAACCGATTCAGCTGATGCGTTCCAGTAAAACTCATAACTATCAGGGAAGAATATTGCAGGATACTCCTCCTTTTTATAGCCTTCCATCTTTAGCACAGAATCGCATGCTCTTATAAAATCATGTTCAGAAAATTTCATATTTTTCACTACTCGTTCGGCTAATTTATCCATCGTTCGTACGTTATTAAATACGACTTTAACAGGTGTTTGATGATTATTTTTTATTTTACGAGCTACTGATAATGCCGACATACCCGGTTTTATTCTATATGCACCTTGACTCACCGATGCATTTCCTCCCATTAAATACCATAAGCGATACACTCGTGTACCATAATCACTTCCTAATGAACTCATCAATGAATCTCTAAACTCAACATTAGTTTCTCCTGCAATCTTTACCCAACATTCATCTCTTTTATATTTTGTGAATGAATAAAAAGCAAAGCCACAACAACCGGCTATAATCAATCCTACAAAAACACCTATTATTAAATAGATATGAATATATTTTTTTGGTTTGTTTTTCGTTTTATTCTTTGTTTTCATATTTACAAATTTAATCACAAAAATTGTAATTAAAAAATTTCCTTTTATAATATCTTAATTTTCACAAAATTAATAATCCAACACAAAATTTATACACAAAAAACATTGCAGATTAAAATATTTTATCTAACTTTGCATTGCTTTTCTGAAAATCAGTAACGCAAAGCCTCTTGGAGAGGTGGGTGAGTGGCTGAAACCAACAGTTTGCTAAACTGTCGTAGGAGTAATCCTACCACGAGTTCGAATCTCGTCCTCTCCGCCAATGTCAAAATAAAATCCTGTAAGTTAATTACTTACGGGATTTTGTGATTTTTAGGTCGGACGAAAGTCGGACAAAAGCTCTAACTTCATTCACAAACTCTGGTCTAATGGTCAAACTCTCCATAAACTACAACGGGATTGCATCATTGATACAATCCCGTTTATTAAAAGATATTTTTTATTTTACTTTACGAGAGAAAGGTAAAGTTCTTTTTCTTCTGCGTTTTCAACAATGTTGAGTTTGCCTTCGCGAGCCAACCAACCAATTGCTGCATAAAGTTCTTTATCTTTCAATTTAGTTGCTTTTTTTACTTGTTTCAAACCTAAAGTTTCAACTTCATTAAGGGCATTCCACATAAGACCAGCCCAAGTTCCAATAGTTTCTGTGTTCATTTTTTTGTTTTGTTAAACCTAAAATATTAATATACAAATCTTTTTCGAGTGCAAAATTACAAAAAAATCACGAAATTACAATCATTGCAGTGTATATTTTCTCATATTTTCTCATTACTAATACAACTAAGTGATTTTATCCACTAAAATCAATAACTCAACAATAGTAGCAACAATATATACAATATATACAACCATATTATTAATAATTTGTATATTTGCATTTCAAATTAAGCCAATAATGATTATTCAACGCGAAATATTACTCACTTCACGACATAGAGGAGCTCACCTAATTACCCATGAGATTGAACAACAATTAACCTCATTGCCCAAAGTTGGGATACTCCATCTATTCATCAAGCACACATCTGCAGCATTAACAATAAATGAGAATGCCGATCCCGATGTCCGCACCGATCTCGCCTCTATTTTCGACCATATCGTCAAAGAACGAGAGCCTTATTACCAACACACACTTGAAGGGGCTGATGATATGCCGGCTCATGCCAAATCAACCATTGTTGGATCATCTATAACGATTCCTATATCAAATCACAAGCTGAATTTAGGTATTTGGCAAGGCATATATCTATTTGAATTTCGCAATTATGGAGGGAAACGCAATATTGTTGCAACCATCATCGGCGAATAACAATAAAAAATTGTATCTTTACAAAATAAAAACAACCAATTAGATATTAATGCACGGATTAGTTATAAAAAACACAGGAAGTTGGTATGTCGTCAAAACCGATGATGGCAATGAAATTAATTGCAAAATTAAAGGAAACTTTCGTCTAAAAGGAATACGCACCACCAATCCGGTTGCCGTAGGCGATTTAGTTAAAATCCTACCAAATACCGACGACACTGCTTTTATCACCTCAATCGACCCTCGTAAAAACTATATAATCAGACGCTCAAGCAACTTATCAAAAGAGGCACATATAATTGCGGCGAATGTTGACCAAGCCCTGCTAATTGTTACCCTTGCTCACCCTATTACATCGACCACATTTGTAGACCGTTTTTTGGCGACTGCAGAAGCATATCGCATTCCATCTATAATTGTTGTAAACAAAATTGATTTACTATACGAGAACGAAGACATCGATTACCTTGAGGCTTGGTGTTATTTATATAAATCAATCGGATATAAAGTGCTTACCATTTCAGCCGAAACAGGCGAAGGCATTGACGAACTCAAACAACTTCTTAACAATAAGACTACCCTACTATCAGGCAATTCCGGCGTTGGCAAATCGACCATCATAAATAAGATTATGCCAGAATTGAACTTACGTACTGCCGAAATTTCGACTACACACGACACAGGCATGCACACCACAACATTCTCCGAAATGTTTCTACTTCCCAATGGAGGATATCTAATAGACACTCCAGGGGTTAAAGGGTTTGGCACCATTGACATTGACCGACATGAAGTTGCTCATTTTTTTCCCGAGATATTTGAGATTTCTCAAAACTGTCGATTTGGCGACTGCACTCACACCCATGAACCTGGATGTGCGGTACTACAAGCACTTGAAAATGCTGAAATCTCTCAATCAAGATATAATTCATATTTGAGCATTCTTGAAGATTCATCTGACGACAAATACCGAAAAGCATTTTAGAGGCAAAAACATCTATTTATCGCAGACTTTGAACATTTGGTCATTTGCAGATAAGGGATTTTTTCATTAATTTTGCAAATACTTTTTACTCTAAATAATTGTATGAGCAATATATCTCCTATAAGATTCACGCCAATACTCAAATCTGTACTTTGGGGAGGGTCACGCATTGCAACATTCAAAGGCATTGCTCCATCAAACAGTTTAATTGGTGAAACATGGGAAATCTCCGGCTTAGATGGACTTGAAACTAAGGTAGCCGAAGGAGAATTCAAAGGAATGACGATTAGCGAATTATTATCAAAAAAAGGGGAGCTAATCATGGGTAAACGTTTGTTTCAAAAATATGGAGTACACTTTCCTTTGCTCATCAAATTTATTGATGCCGCCCAAGATTTGTCTATCCAAGTACACCCTAATGATGAAATTGCAGCACCTCGCCACAATTGTAGTGGAAAAACCGAATTGTGGTATATGCTTGAATCTCAAGATAGCTCAATCATATATTCTGGATTCAAAACCCCAACAACTCTAAATGAGTTTAAAAGTCACATTGAAAACAATACATTAACTGATGTACTTGCCTGTTTTTCGCCAAAACGAGGAGATATTTTCTACCTCCCAGCAGGACGAGTTCATAGTATTGGTGCAGGAAATCTACTTCTTGAGATACAACAATCTTCCGATATCACCTATCGTGTTTATGACTATAATCGCACTGACTTTAATGGCAAAAAACGCGAACTCCATACAGAACTTGCTCTTGAGACTATCGACTACCAAGTTCATGATGAATATTGCATTCACACCGAACCTCAACTCAATTGCGAAGTAGAAATTAATCGTTGCGATTATTTTGCCACAACACTTCTAAAAGTAAATAATTCATGTCGAATTGAAATTGCTAATAAAGACTCTTTTCGCATTATAGTTGTCACATCAGGCAAAGGCAATTTAACCGACGACAAAGGCAACAAAGCCATCTTAAAACAAGGTGATGTATTACTTATTCCAGCCTCAACCGAATGGATTGACGTAGCAACTTCATCTAATAAAGGGATCGAAGTTATTTCGACATACATTCCATAACGACATTGTGCCCACAAACCTTACAATGCCCCGTTTATATCTTTTCAATCCCGAAAACGATTTGGCTTTAGCTTTAGACAAAGCTCAATATACAGCACCGCCTAACGCTCAACTTCTACATAACGCCGGGGCTTTGCTTCCTATTTGGTTCTGTAAAAACGAGGATCAAATAATTGCCAATTCAAATCAACTCAATTGGTTAGATCAACAAAAAAAACTGTTTAATGTCGGAGGGTCAATTTCTACACTTAATTCTATCTCTGAAATTTCACTTTGTACTCCTTGGGGGTGGTCATATAATGCCCGTAAACAATTTCTTGATTTTGGCATTAATCAAAATATATTACCAAATAACGACCAACTCAATAAGATTAGAGAGCTAAGTCATAGACGCATATCTATCGAAATAAATACTCAAATCAATGAACTTTTAGCCCTACCCCACTCAACTAACCCAATTGAAGCGACTAACGAAGAGATGGTTGCTGATTATCTTCATAAACACCAAACTATATTTCTAAAATCGCCTTGGTCGAGTAGCGGCAGAGGCATTGTAAATTCATCGAAATTAACCAAAAACGAGCTCATTCGCAGAGCTAAAGGCATCATCAATCGACAAGGGGCTGTTATGTGCGAAAAAGCACTTAATAAAGTTCATGATTTTGCCGTTTTATTTTATAGCAATGGCAAACAAGTAAAATACCAAGGATTATCCTCATTTTTTAATTCCGATGCAGGAGCTTATAGTGGCAACATCATTGGCTCACAAGAATTTATATCTAAAACAATAACTAAATACATTAATCCCGATACCCTCAATCAACTTACCTACGAATTAAGCAAAATTCTCACATCAATTATCGCACCTCATTATAGTGGATACCTGGGAGTTGATATGATGATATATAATCATAACGGCGAATATCTAATTGCACCATGTATTGAGCTAAACTTAAGAATGACAATGGGTATTGTTGCTATGCTTTGGAGCAATAACCACTTAGCACAAGGGAGTCATGGAGTTATGAAAGTCGAATACTCACCACTGTCAAGCCATACAAAAACGACAACTAAGGAGGCATTAATTTTAGACAAAAAACTAAAATCGGGAACAATCTCTTTGATTCCTCCCGATAATCATTTTAAGATATATATTGAAGTTAGTAACGATTATAGTAATTGATAGTCAAAACTGCTTCAATTCATTATATAATCTATGTAATGGCAACCCCATTACATTATAGAAACTTCCATTTATATTTTTAACACCAATACAACCAATCCATTCTTGAATGCCGTATGCCCCGGCTTTATCCAATGGATTATACTCTTTTATATAATCCTCAATTTCTTGTTCAGAAAGCTCTGCAAACACAACCTCTGTAGTTACTGAGAATGTAACCCTTTTCTCAGCTGTAGTGATTGTTACTCCTGTTATAACTTCATGAGCATGCCCCGATAATTTCATCAACATATCCTTTGCTTCTGATTGCGTTGATGGCTTGCCCAACACCATTCCGTCATTAACAACAACTGTATCGGCCGTAATAATCAACTGATTTGATTCTATTAATGTGCTATAGGCATCAGCTTTTATTACCGACAAATATGAGGCAATCTCAGACACAGGAATTGTTTCCGGATAAGATTCTTCAACATCAAACGATGATGCAAGTTGAAACTTCACATTTAATTGTCGCAACAACTCTCTACGTCGAGGCGACGCACTTGCCAACATTATTTGGTATTTATCTAAATTAGCAAGGCTCTTCATTACCAACCAAAGGCATTTTCGGAATTAAGCCACTGCCCATTATTTCGCATCAGTTGTTCAAAAAAATCACGAGCAACACCTTCGCCTCCTTTTATTGGAGATATATATGTAGCAATAGCTTTTATATCATCGGCAGCATCAAACGGTGCTATAGACAACCCCACATAATTCATACATTCATAATCTGGGATATCATCTCCTACAAATGCGACCTCATTAACCATTAATCCCTTTGCTTCCACCCAATTTTTCAAACAAGTTATTTTGGTTGAGGTTTTCATGAATACATCATCAATCCCCAATCCATTAAATTGTTTTTTTACAGCCATACAGTCAGATCCCGTGATTATTGCAATCTTATATCCCATTTTGATTGCCAACTGCAAAGCATAACTATCTTTAACATTTACCATACGAGATGGGGTCCCATCAGACATCAATGGCATTGTTGAAGGAGACAATACTCCATCTACATCAAACACTACGCCCTTTATCTGCTTTAGATCATAATCAATCTTGCTCATAATCTATATTATATTTCTTCATTATACCCTGTGATAATATTCTATATAACTTTGCATCATCGTTTGACAGCATTTCTTCATGAAATTGCATGATTCTGAAATCTCCACGACGAGCTGGTCCGGTTTGTCCCTCAATCGGAGACACCTTATAAGCCTTATCAAGAGTAACCTTAATTAGAGGTAATAATATTTCAAAATTATATCCGGCTGTTTTCAATATTTCATCAGCTTGAGCCCATAAATAATTCACAAAATTACAGCCAAATACTGCAGCAACATGTAGTTTGCTTCGTTGTAAACTATTTGCAATATAAACAGTCTCACTTAAACTCTTTGCAACTTCAACTAAAAGTTTTTCGGTATCTTCATCAATCCCCTCAATAAAAAACGGGACTTCCGACATATTAACATCTACATTACGTGATAATGTTTGTAACGGATATACAACTCCACATCGTTCAAATTTTGCACTTAATACATCTATTGAGACACTACCTGAAGTGTGAACCCATAATCCCGATGTAAAATTTATTTCATTTACGATTTGAGAGATAACATCATCTTTTACCGAAACTATATATATATCCGCGTTAGGGAATATTTCTTGCAAATTATCGGTTGCGGCAGCTTGCTTCAGCAAATTTGTCAACGCAAACGCATTTTGAATATGCCTACTATATACCTGCACCACGTCATGCGTTTGGTCAATTGATTGAGCCAAATGTGTTGCTACATTTCCTGCACCAATAAATACTACTCGCATGACATTAAATATTAATCATTATACTTCTTTCCAAGTACCGATATGCACTTTTTCCCACATCAATTTTGATGTATCAACCGGCTTACGTTCCTCATCTTTATGTCCAAGAGTGATTATACACACAACAGGAAGAGTATCAGGCATTCCAAGCAATTGTTGCACCCATTCTTCCGAAGGAGTGCCATCAGAAGCAAATCGCCCTCTTACCTGAATCCAACATGACCCCAATCCAAGGTCCTCAGCTTGCAACTGCATAAATGAAGCTGCTA
Source organism: uncultured Muribaculaceae bacterium (assembly GCA_904502025.1). GTDB lineage: Bacteria > Bacteroidota > Bacteroidia > Bacteroidales > Muribaculaceae > RGIG4079. Next base: position 22,871 of record CAJGDJ010000004.1, on the reverse strand, counting down.
TCGAAGCATCTTCAACCCATGGGTCTGATAGTGTTGGATCTGCAGCTACTACAATAGCCAACGAAGCTTTAGCGATAGGATTTGCCCCAGCAGGCTTACATTCACTCAATCGTTGTAGCATATCTTTATCTTCCACAACTACAAATTGCCATGGGCGACTATTCTTTGATGTTGGAGCCAATAATGCCGCTTCTAAAATCAATTGCACATCTTCTGGCTTAATTGTTTCATTTGTATAACGACGTATGCTGCGTCGATTGACCAGCAATTTATGTAGATTTTCCATAATTGAAAGATTTTTAATGATTAGTTTCCACAATATTATTTACGGCAAACCCATGCATTCGGATAGCGTTGCATTAAGCCTGTTTTTTTAGCATTAGCCAATATTGCTTTCGAGGACTCACCTGTAGCCGCATATATTCTGAATCGACCGTCTTTTTCAAGGATTTCCAAGCGTTTGTTTTTTGACTTTTCAATATATTCTTCAGCAAGGGCTCTATTAGGCAATGATGCTATAATAAGGCAATATTGGTCTGCCGTTGACAATCTCACCTCTTCATTACAACTATTTTCTATTGCCGGAGATGTCGATTTAGCATTATTTTGATCAACCGCCAACGATGCTTTTGATAAATTGCGTGCCAGTTCCTTTTTTAATTGATACTCTTCTAAACGTTTCTTCATAAGCTCGCGTCGAGCTTGACGACGTTCTTCACGCATTTTTTTATATGCTACAATTTTTTGATGACGCAAACGTGCAATTGTATCAACAACCACCATCGATTCTGTTGAATCCACATTTGACACGTTTAATATCAGCTCCTCATTCCCAGTAGGTTCATTTAATTTTATCTGAACTTTTTCGGGGGCTGAAATTGTTGGCGTTGATAATGAAGCAAGATTTGCATCGTCGTTAACTATTGGTGTAGAAAAAACAAATCCCAAGCCTAAAACAACAGCAACCGATGCAGCTATTCGTGTCCAACTGCGACGAATTGGCACATATATTGTATCTTTTTTAGAAATTGGCTTCTCATCTTCAACTTTTGAATGAGCTAAAATTGGGACTAATCTTGCTTTAGGCAATCCCATAAATGAAGTTGCAGCAGATGTTTTGGCAAATGGTTCAAACAATAAAGCGTCATTAGATTTTTTAGTAAAAACACCAATGTTACTTATTGCTATTTCTCCTTGTAATTTCAATTGATGATTTAACGAATTTACAGCCTCGGCGATTTGCTTAATCGCAACATCGTATGTCACCCCGGTCTTACGAACAATTGACGATGCCAAAAGTCCATCATCATGAACAAGCGATGGATTAAATCCTAAACTTCGTGTTGGAGGCATCAAAACATTATGTTCATTTAATACAGCTGATTGCGTATTTGCAATAAATGCACCCCAACCGGGCACAATCACGCAATCATTATACCTGATTAAATATTCAATATGCCGTCCAATTAAATTCATCACTGCAAATATACTCAACATCTTCCAACTAATCAAAAAAAATGTCAACAAAATCATCTTTTGTAGATAAGTTGAATAGCATTTGATTAACTTTGCAATTATTATTTATTTTACACTATTTAATCAACCGATTAATCAATCAGATGAAACAAAAACTTACATATTTATCGCTACTAATTTTAGCCTCAATAATTTCACAATACAACATCTGCAAAGCTGATATAAAATCATCATTATCCTTATCTCATGTCGATTCTATATACATTAATTTAGTTGGCAAGGCTGATTCTGCTATAGCCCAATCAAATTGGACAGAAGCAGAAAACGCATTACTTAACGCAATGAAAGAACAACCGGCAAATCCGGCAAATGTCCTATTACTCTCAAACCTTGCAATGATACAATTCCAACAAGGCAAAGACTCTTTAGCACTCAACACTATTAACGACGCCCATATCATCGCCCCAAAATCAATCACCGTCTTAAATAATCGAGCACGCATATTAAAAAGCATGGGATTGATAAATGAAGCATATCTTACATATGAACAAATTCTAACAATCGATTCAACACTAATAGAACCTCGATATATGCACGGGATAATCGCTCTCACAAATAAAGACATCACGACTGCATTTTCTGACTTTACAATACTTGAAAAAAATGCACCAACTGAAGAGTTGACTTTAGACGGAATGGCACTATATTATTTCCATATACAAAATTTCAAAAAAGCCATACCCTATTTCAACAAACTAATCGAGATAAACCCAAGTATCGACAATTATTCTAACAAGATACTCTGCCACCTCTTTTGTGATGAGTTATCTGACGCATCATCAACAATTAACGACGCAATTAAATTATACCCTATAGCAGGGGATTTTTATCTATACCGAGCCTTACTCAATCATCTTTATTTTCGTCAAGATGACAGCGATGCTGACATCAAGAAAGCCATACAACTCGGTGTTTCAACCGAAAAAGCCAAAGCATGGCAACAAATGATTAAACAGTACAAAAATTAATTGTTGATATTTAATCAAAACAATTAAATAACATTTATAGATTTTATCGTAACTTTGGAAGCAAATAAAAATCTACAATAAAATAATGAGCGATATAATCAGACTTCTTCCCGATTCGGTAGCAAACCAAATTGCCGCAGGTGAGGTTATTCAACGTCCTGCATCCGTCATAAAAGAACTTGTTGAAAATGCAATAGATGCAGGTGCAACAAATATCAAAATAATTCTAAAAGATGCCGGACGCACCCTTATCCAAGTTGTTGACAATGGTAGTGGAATGTCAACAACCGATGCCCGATTGGCGTTTGAACGACATGCAACATCGAAAATTAAAGACGCATCTGACTTATTTGCTCTTCAGACTATGGGATTTCGTGGCGAAGCTCTTGCGTCTATTGCTGCCATTGCACAAGTTGATTTACGAACAATGCGAAAAGACGACTCAATTGGCACTCGAATTTTAATAAGTGGCTCAAAGGTTGAAAGCCAACAACCCGAAGCATGTGCTCCCGGTACCAATATAATGATTAAAAACCTCTTTTATAACGTCCCTGCCCGTAGAAAATTTCTAAAAAAAGATTCAGTAGAGTTAAGCAATATTGTTCATGAATTTGAACGATTGGCATTAGTTAATACCAATGTAGAATTTTCATTAATTCACAATGACACTACATTACACCAACTTTTACCCGGCACACTTAAACAACGTATTGTATCTTTATTTGGCAAATCACTTGACCATCAACTCATTCCAATAGAAACTGCAACATCATTAGCAAAAATTAATGGATTTATCGGACTACCCGAAAATGCACGCCGACGTGGTGCTTTACAATATTTTTTTGTTAATGGCAGAAACATGAGACACCCATACTTTCATAAAGCAGTGTTACAATGCTATGAACAATTAATTCCCTCGGATCAACAACCAAACTACTTCATTAATTTTATTGTTGAGCCCGACTCCATTGACGTAAACATACACCCTACCAAGCATGAGATAAAATTTGAAAACGAGCAACCTATTTGGCAAATTTTATCGGCGGCAATTAAAGAATCATTGGGAAAATTCAATGCAGTCCCATCTATCGACTTCAATGCAGAAGACGTTCCCGACATTCCAACATTTAAGCCAAATGCAAATGCCCCTCATGACATCGAGCTTGACACCTCTTATAACCCATTCAAGGTCCCAAATGGAGCACATAAAGCCCAACAGCCAATACCCTCTCGTGTCAACAATACATCTTGGCAAAGAGAAATTTCTTCAACAACAAAAAATTGGGAAAAGCTATATGAGCAATTTGAGAACAGCCACAACGATATTAACTATAATATTCACAGCAGTTCTATAAATAATGACAATAATTTATTTAATAATTCTGAGTCAACAGATAATAATATACTCTCATCAAGCATCAATGCCATTCAATTCAAATGTCGTTATATAATAACACCAACTCGAGAGGCTCTGACTATTATTGACCAACATCGTGCTCATATACGCATCTTATATGACCAATATTTGGAATTAGCCACAAATGGAGAGTTAGCTACACAGCGATTAATATTCCCTGACGTGCTCCAGCTCACTGCCGCACAAACAATTATTCTTGAAAGCATCAGTGAACAACTACTTCAACTCGGATTTGATATCGCATATTTAGGCGATAATTCTTGGAGTATAAATGGAGTCCCATCTGTACTAAATAACGCAAACCCTATTGACTCCATCATGCGTATGATTGAACTTATCGAATCATCGGGTGAAAATATCGAAACTGAAGTTCTCGACAAAATAGCATTGTCCATGGCTCGATCTGCAGCAATTAAGCCAGGACAATCCCTTACTCACGAAGAAATCGAACAATTATTAGGTAATCTATTCAAATCAAGCACACCTAATTATACCCCCGATGGCAAAACCATCATAGCTTCAATTCCGGAAACTGATATACTCAAACTATTTTAATCACTATGTTACGACTTTTATTTAATATCCTATCAATTTCATTATTAACATTCTCGGTTAGTGCAGTAACCCTATCGGAACAAATTGACAAAATCATGACTTTGCGTTATGGAAACGACGCTCCTGGTGGTGCAATCATGATTCTAAAAAATGATTCCACAATATTTGAAAATTATTATGGTATTGCTAATATGGAAACCGGGGAATTAATTTCAAAGTCAACCAGATTTAACATCGCATCGATATCAAAACAATTCACAGTTGTTGGAGCCTTACGACTTGTTGAACAAGGCAAACTATCATTAAATCAGTCAATCTCAAATTGGTTTCCTCAATACAACGAATCGTTTTGGAAAAAAATTGAATTAAGGCATTTAATGAGCCACACATCGGGGCTTCCTGATAGTCGCGACCGAAGTGACAGAAACGCATGTGTATATGCCAACGACTCCATCTCTATGGGATATTTTCCGTCAGTAAAAAAGCTACTTTTTACTCCAGGGGAACATTATGATTATAAAAATCCAACTTTTTTATTGATTGCAAACATTATTGAACAATGTGAAAATATTAAATTCATTGATTATCAACAAAAACATATTTTCAATGTATTAGGAATGTCAAACACATCATATTTCAACCCTAATATCACGCCTACTCACACTGCTCACGGATACATCAACACTCATGCCGTATCATTGTCATCAACCGACAATGATACGGCCGGGAAAACCTTGCAAATTAATAATCCTAAATCAAAATGGCAAGAATATGACTACGGCGAAGAAACATTTTTTGCAACACGCCCCGACGGAGGGATATACTCTACAATTCGTGATCTTGCCAAATGGGAAAAAGGGTTGCGTGAAAACAAAATAATATCGCGAGAACTCCTATACACCGCTTATACTCCACATGTCACTGTTACTGGAAGCAAATGGAGTAGCTATCAAAATAGAGAAAACACCTATTATGGACTTGGCTGGTTTGTTGATAAAACTCCCGGATTTCCAACAAAAGTATATCACACCGGAGATAACGGAGGATTCCAAGCCTATCTTGCAAAATACCCCGATAAAAACGTGTCAATTATCATTCTTGAGAATCGCAACGACAACGATCGTTGGTCATTAGTAAAAACTATCGATAAACTCTTATTAGAATATAATATTTTGTAACCATTTAGGAATACCCTCATAAGCTATCATAAGCTAACTCTAAAGAGTGATGATCCTATTGCTAATAAAATAGCATTATTCTACTTATTAAACTCAACTATAGCTTCTTGGTTTATTTAGTAATCAACTTAACCAAACAACATGTTATATCGTTTCCTCCCGCTCATCTAATAAGGCTTGACGATATGCACGTGGAGACTCTCCTGTGTGATGCTTGAAATACTTCCCAAAAAACGACTGATTAGCGAAATTTAATTGGGAGCTAATCTGTTGAATCGTTAATTCACTATTATGCAACAACAATTTTGCTTCAAGAATTACATACGAATCAATCCACTCACCGGCAGTGTGTCCACTGGTATCTTTTGCTACGGCTGATAAGTGTTTAGGCGTTATATCTAATCGTTCTGCATAATAATTAACCGAACGCTCTTTTTGAAAATTTTCTTCTACTAATAATAAAAATTTGTAGAACACATCTTCCTTCCGACGCAGATTTCCCTTTACACTCTTATCCTTATCCATGCGTGCCGTGTAGATACTTAGCGTTTCGTATAAAACCGACTGATATAACGCATCTAATATGCTATCATAATAAGGAGTATGTGTGGTTGCTTGTTTTTTTACTATTGCCGAGTGTAAATGTTGCTGTATTTCTAATTCTTCTGTTGTTATTTCAACAATAGGACGTTCTCTAAAATACATAAAACAAGACATCAAACGAGAAAAAGATAATAACGAATGGTTTAATGTGCTCAACGGAGCCATTATCAAAAAGCCATTAAAGTCCGAACTTGCATTGTACCCTGTCAACGTGTGTCCGGGTCGCACTACCATAATATTGCTCGCTTTTAGCGTATGTTCTACTAAATCAACCGACACTGTCAATTCGCCCTTTACACAAACAATTGAAATCAACGTCTTTAATTTCAAGGGGAATGATAGATGAGAAATAGCATCTATACTATTCAACACCATAACTCTTCGGGGTCCCTCCAATCCAAGTGCTACTTTTCGTGTCGTAAATGAACTTGCCATACGTGGCTTTTATATCTTTCGTTTGTTAAATCATTTATTTGCAAAGATAATACATTAATTTAATATCATATTATTTTTTTTGTAAATTTGCGATAAAATAGTAATACTCTAAACATGTTATATTATGATAAGATTATCGTTATTTATGCTAAGCTTATTATTTTGCTTAATTTCGGCAAATGCTCTTGACATATCTAATAAAAAAGTGGGAACAGTCCTTCTTCAATTAGACCAAGAAATAATCAATCGAGAAAGATATATCAATGAACAACAATTAAAAATAGACTCGCTAAAAAGCATTCTATCATTACACAACAACGATAGTTTAGTTGCAATCATGGAAATTGGAGATGAATATGTTGCGTTTGAAAACGACTCAGCAATTTCATACTACGACAAAGGTTATAACATTTCAAATAGCAAAGGACTTGATTCTATCGCGTTAATATTCCGACTTAAAAGAGATACATATCTCCCTTTAGCCGGAATTATTGATTACGCAACAACAGATTACGAAAATATAGACTCCTCAGCTATTCCAAACTCGCTTCTCGAATTATATTACGACTCAGGAAAACAAATGTACTCTTATATTGCATCTTGCTACACAAATTATCCTACGATTTTCAATCAATATAAAAATAAATCCTTACAATGCCAATCTCAATTATTGAACATTCTTGACAAATCATCAATTAAATATAATCTCAATTTAGGAGAATACCTTCTTGATTCTAAGGAATTACCTAAAGCAAAAGCAATTTTAGAGGAAACTCTTACTAAACTTGACGAAAGTAGTAACCTATTTGCTCGTGCATCACATGCTATTGCAACAATAGCACTTATTCAAAATAAGGAAAACGAATACATTTACCATTTGACAAAATCTACTATTGCCGACATAAAATCTACAACCCTTGAGGTTGTATCAATGCAAGAACTTGGCGAAAAACTATTTGAAAAGGGAGATATTGCCCGTGCCCATTCATACTCATCTATAGCTCTATCCAACGCAGTAAAATGTAATGCAACAATGCGTATGATTCAATCATCAAAAGCAATGCCTATCATTGTTCAAGCTCATTCTGCTGAAATTAAAGAATGGCAAAAACTTATAACGTATGTAATTATTGGCATTATAATCTTGTTATTATTCCTTATTATTATTCTAATTTACCTTCGTATAGAAGCAAACAGATTAAAACATGCACGAAAAAAATTAGAAACTGCTAATAATGTAAAAGGTATATACATTAGTCAATTTCTTAATCTATGCTCGATATATATGGAAAAACTAACCCAGTTCAGCGATACCGTAAATCGTAAAATTAGTGCAGGCAAAGCTGAAGATTTATATAAAATCACGAAATCAGGCAAATTTATCGAGCAACAAAGTCGTGAATTTTATGAAGTTTTTGACAATGCATTTCTTAATATATACCCCAATTTTATCGAGAACGTAAACACTCTACTTATGCCTGACAAACAAATTGAGCTTAAAAATGATGAAAAATTAAATACTGAATTACGCATTTTAGCATTTATGAAATTAGGTATCGATGAAGGTTCTCGTATTGCACAAATGTTAAATTATTCAGTAAATACGATATACGCTTATCGCAATAAACTCAAAAACAAAGCCATCAATCGCGACACTTTCGAAGATGACATCATGAAATTAAAGTCAATATAATCATATATAATCATTTATATTTCAACGCTAAACAATGCCACACATCGCCCTAATTACCAACAACTTACAATTTTACATCCTTTATATTTGTCTATATTTAACTTAGAACCCAAATCTTCATTCGAGCAACAATAGTAACTTTGCATTGCAATTCAAAACAACGAGAATAATTTTATTAAACAAAATTGTGATTTTCACACGTATTATTTTAGGGTTAGTATAGATTGTTAGTATTTAGCGAAAAATAATCGCATATTAAAGTAAATGTGTTTTATGTTAGTTATGTAGTCTTACTACAAGACAATGACGAGGTTACTTCGTGAGAAGCAACCTCGTTTGTTTTTATCATGTTTTATTATCCAACAATAATATTGCCGACAACAACTTTAACATACACAATTGAATATTTTTTTGTAAATTTGCAATTCATAAATTATTATGAAAGCAAACTTATTTATTAAATATCTTATACTCTCAATTATAATTTCCTCGTCATTATTCTCTTGCAACAATGACGAGCCATCAGATACTGAACACGTCTGTAATCGCACTATCTTAGTATATATGGTTGCAACAAACTCTTTAGGAGCCAAGAATGAAGATACTAAAGATATAAATGAAATGATTGAAGCATCAATTAACAACACCTTTAACAATGGTAGGCTTTTAATTTTCCACTCCTCATATAATGGCAAACCAGCACTAAAGGAAATTAAAAATGGAAAAATTCAAATCATTAAAGAATATGACCAATCTCTTTTATCGGTTGATCAAGAGCGTATGCAACAGGTTATTAATGATACAAAAGCACTCGCTCCTGCCAAAGAATATGGTTTAATTTTATGGAGCCATGCTAATGGTTGGCTACAAACAGGAATAAATTCATCAAAAAATATTCCTCAAAAAAAAGAGCCATTAGCTTTTGGCGAAGAATATAATAAAAACATGAACATCACTACCCTTGCCAATGTTATAAATGACGAAAACTTCAGTTTTATATACTTCGACTGCTGCAACATGGCTTCAATTGAGGTCGTTTATGAAATCAGACACTCAACCCCATACATTATAGCTTCTACAACAGAAGTTCCCGGTGATGGCATGCCATACGAACAAAACATTCCATTATTTTTTTCAAATCCTATCAAACTGCAAGATGCATGCATTAACACATTTAATTATTACAACTGCCAAGAAGGTCAAATGCGGACATGCTCAATCTCTCTAATTCAAACAAAATATTTAGACGAATTAGCTCAGGCTACAATTTCTATATATTGCAACTACAACACACTTCCCGATGATTTTAATCCACAAAAATTTGTTCTTGATAACACTTGTTATTTTTTCGATTTCAAACAATATATTAAAGAGCTTACCCCATCCTATGACAACCGATTAAATACATGGCTTAATGTTATTGACAAAGTTGTTATATATAAAGCAGCTACTCCAAAGCTTTGGGACAAGCTTGATTTAGCCCACCATTGCGGTCTATCTACATTTATCCTTGACGACATTACAAAATCAACAACCAAAGGATATAATCAATTGCAATGGTACAATGATGTTGCATCAAAATTATTTAATAATAACAAAAACAAATAACTCATCATGAATCTACTTTCTACAACTCAAACTGAATTGCCCGATTCAACGGTATCAATATTTCCAAGCCTTGAAACTCTTTCAGCCATATCGGCAGATGATTTAATTAGCAAACTCATCTCAAACATTACTAATTTTGCAATTAGCTTAGCTATTGCAATTGCCGTTTTCTATATTGGCAAATTCATAATAAAAAAGTTACATAAAATAGTTCTCTCAATTCTTTTACGTCGAGAAGTTGACCAATCATTATCAACATTTATTTTAAGTTTTGTAAGAATCGTCCTTTATTTTATTCTAATAATAATCGTCATTGGCATATTAGGAATTGAAACATCGTCTTTCCTTGCATTATTCGCTTCTGCCGGTGTTGCCATTGGCATGGCACTAAGTGGGACTTTGCAAAACTTTGCAGGAGGAGTATTAATTCTTCTTCTAAAACCCTATAAAATTGGAGATTACATCGAAGCTCAAGGATATGCCGGCACAGTCACTGAAATACAAATTTTCCACACTATAATATGCACTCCCGACAACAAATCAATAATTATTCCAAATGGAGGTCTTTCAACCGACAGCATAAACAACTATTCTCGAGAAGATTATCGACGAGTTGATTGGGAAATATGCTTGTCATACGGCGATGATGTTAACGTTGCTCGCAAGGTTATTCTCGATATTCTAAACAAAGATGAACGTGTTGTGAAGAAATTCATTGAAGATGACATGGAACAACGAGGCTTATCACACAAAAGCCCTATCAAAAAAGCATCTAACATAAAAACCGATCGTTCTCCGGTCGTTCTTCTTACTAAATTAGCTGACAGCAGCATCAATCTCACCGCTCGAGCATGGACTACAAGTGGAAACTATTGGAATGTAATGACTGACGTCAACGAGATTATCTACAATGAATTACCTAAGCATGGTTTATCGTTCCCATACCCACAAATGGACATACACATTAAACACGATTAATCGGTCGTAATTTTTACACATAAATATTCTTAAAATCGCATATATCTCGATTATTTTAGTTATATTTGCATAATTGTATCCACTTTGAGGACTACCTATTATGTTTTCATCGCTATATATTATCACTATAGCTCGCATTAAGCATTCCTAATAGCGTAATTCCCAAATACATACAATCGAATGGAGGGGACGCCTTTTACTAATTAGTTACTCTCCTCTGTGTTTCAATTGCGACGACGTGTTGCGATGTTTTAACATTAAAACATTTCACGACGTCATGAGATATGATAAAAAAATAAAAAACAACATAAATGACAAGCAAATGGAATTATTTGCCCCTTACTACAGAAGAACAAAAATTAGAGACCGACTTGGCGAAAGAATTTGCCAGTTGCCCTCCTATTAGCGAGCTTTTGGTTCAAAGAGGCATAACTTCAGTTGAGGAAGCTGAAAAATTCTTCCACCCCTCACTGAAAGATATGCACGACCCGTTCCTTATGCCCGATATGGATAAAGCTGTAAATAGGCTAAATCAAGCCATGGGGTCAAAGGAGAAAATTATGGTGTATGGTGACTACGACGTAGATGGCACAACATCTGTTGCGTTAGTATATAAATACCTCCTTAATTTTTACTCCAACATTGAATATTATATTCCTACCCGCTATGACGATGGGTATGGAATTTCTATGCGTAGTATTGATTATGCAGCCGAACGAAACGTTAAGCTGATAATCATTCTTGATTGTGGAATCAAAGCTATTGATGAAATCAAATATGCAAAAGAAAAAGGAATTGATTTTATTATATGCGACCACCACGTTCCCGACGACGAATTGCCCGATGCTGTTGCTATTCTAAACCCCAAATTAGAGAATAGCCCTTATCCATGCCCACATCTTTCAGGGTGTGGCGTCGGCTACAAACTCATGCAAGCATTCGCAATAAGCAATGGACTCCCTTTTACTGAGTTAGAAGCCCTACTCGACCTTGTTGCTGTAAGCATAGCTGCCGACATCGTGCCTATGGTTGACGAAAACCGCATCATGACTTATCACGGATTAAAACGGCTCAATAGTAATCCTAATTTGGGGCTTCGTGCTATCATGAAAATTTGTCAACTCCATAATCGTGAAATAACTATCAGTGATGTTATATTTAAGATTGGACCACGCATTAATGCCTCTGGGCGCATGCAATGTGGCAGTGAAGCTGTCAATCTTCTTGTAGCTCGCGAAATCGGCGATGCTTACGAAAAAGCCGAAGCTATAGACCAATACAACAAAGACCGTAAAGAGCTTGACAAACAAATTACTGAAGAAGCTAACGCAATTCTTGAAGATCGAGGTGAAATTAATTCTAACAAAAAATCTATTGTAATTTACAATAAAGATTGGCACAAGGGTATTATTGGAATTGTAGCATCGAGATTAACTGAGCTTTATTATAAACCGGCAGTTGTACTAACTCTAACAAATGGACTTGCCACCGGTTCGTCTCGTTCTGTACAAGGTTTTGACGTATATAGAGCTATCGATTCGGTACGAGATTTATTAGAAAACTTCGGTGGGCACACTTATGCCGTTGGACTTTCGCTTAAAGAGGAAAACATTCCCGAATTTGCACGTCGATTTGAAGAGTATGTTGCCAACAATATTCAACCAAATCAGTTAAGACCACAACTTGACATTGACACTTATCTATCTTTTGCCGACATTACCCCTGAGTTTGTTTCAACTCTAAAGAAGTTTAATCCATTTGGACCAGGGAACAACAAGCCTGTATTTTGCACAAGAGGTGTATTGGATTTTGGGACAAGCAAACTCGTTGGGCGACAGTTTGAACACATTAAACTTGAACTTGTTGACAATTCCTCAGGGAAAGTAATTAATGGCATCGCCTTTAATATGGCTGAACACTTTGAATACATTCATAGTGGCAAACCATTTGACATTTGCTACACTATTGAAGAAAACAAGCATCACAATGCCACATCTTCTCTTCAGTTATTTGTAAAAGAAATACGAGTGTCAAAAACTTAACATTGAGAATACGATGAGTATTATTCACGAGATTCTCAGTAAATACTGGGGATATAGTTCATTTCGTCCCTGTCAAGAAGAGATTATCAACTCAATTCTTGATGGAAAAGACACACTCGGACTACTCCCAACAGGCGGAGGAAAATCAATAACTTTTCAAGTGCCGGCATTGGCTATTGAAGGATTGACAGTTGTCATTACTCCACTCATATCCTTGATGAAAGACCAAGTTGACAATTTGAGAGAACTCGGAATAAATGCTCAATATCTACATTCCGGATTAACGCCTTCTGAACATCGATTAGCTATTGATAAATGCCGATTAGGCAAAGCTAAATTGCTATATATTTCGCCTGAGAAACTGCAATCTAAGAATATGATTGATAATCTTAGGATAATGAATATCGAGCTAATCGTTGTTGACGAAGCTCATTGCATTTCACAATGGGGATATGATTTCCGACCATCATATCTTAACATTAAAGCAATTCGAGATTTATTTCCTAATGCTCCAATACTCGCTTTAACCGCTTCAGCCACTCCAGATGTGGTAGAAGACATAATGACTCAACTTAAATTTCGTTCTCGAAATATCTTTTCACGAAGCTTTTCCCGCGACAATCTATCATACATTGTCAAATACGGAGAACATAAAGAAGGGCAACTTGTTAAGATTTTGAAATCCACAACAGGCAGTGCGATTGTTTATGTGAGATCACGCCAACGGACGCGTGAAATTGCAGAAATATTATACAAAGAAGGGATCTCTGCTGACTTCTATCATGCCGGGCTTGCCCCTGAAGATAAAAATGAAAAACAAAACAAATGGAAAACAGACCTATGTCGAGTTATGGTAGCGACCAATGCGTTTGGCATGGGAATTGACAAACCCGATGTAAGAACTGTTATTCACTACGATCTACCTTCTTCTCTTGAAGAATACTATCAAGAAGCCGGACGTGCCGGGCGTGATGGCAATCCTTCATACGCGGTTCTTCTTTGTGCAAAATATGACAAATCAATATTAAGCAGACGCATAAGTGAGAAATTTCCTGAAAGAGAATTTATCAAGCTTGTATATGAACTTTTAGGGAACTTTTTAGATGTTGGTATTGGCGAAGGATATAACCAATTATTTGAATTTAATTTCAATCTATTTCTCAAACGTTTTAACTTACCATCAATACCAACTCATAGTGCATTAACTTTATTAACACAAGCTCAATATATTGAATTTACCGAAGAGATAAATACATCTTCTCGAGCTATGATTCTATTGAATAAAGATGAATTATATTCTCTCAATTTAAGCTATAATGTCGAAAAAGTTTTCCAACGACTATTACGCACATATACCGGACTCTTTGCCGATTATGTTTTTATAAACGAAACATCACTTGCACATTCCTTAAACTGCACTGAACAAGATATTTATTCAGCTTTATTGATTTTATCAAAAAAGCATGTAATCCATTACATTCCACGAAAATCAACTCCATATATTCTATACACTACTTCTCGCGAGCTGACTAAGCATATCCTACTTCCAACATCAATATATGAAAATCAACGCAAGAAACTAAGTTCTCGCATTGATGCGATGAAACAATTCGCATTTTCCATTGACCAATGTAGGGTAAATATCATGCTTAAGTATTTTGGAGAAAGTCCCTCCATTCCTTGTGGCAAATGTGATTATTGCCGACAAGCGAAACAGCTCAGTCTTAATGGAGATAAGCTACAAATGCTTCGTGATTCAATTTTGTATATGGCTTCACAATCCGGAGGGCATCAAATCTCATATTTTATATCAACCGCCAATGCCCCACAACAAGAAACATTAGATATGATTCGCACACTTCTTGATGAAGGTGCCATTAAAATCATGCCCGACAATACTATTATTATTTCGCAATAACTTTATTATATGTATGATAACAACTTGTTGTCTTACATAACTCATATCCTTTTTCTTCTATCATCATATTCATCAATGTATAATCCAAATTATTTTTGTTAACAACATAGACTCGATTTATTGTCGGATTTTGTTCCAAATAAGCTTTTGTTTCCAATACATATTTTTCATTATCTAATATGCCTAAAAAATTATGATGAGCATAATTAGCCCTACAATCAAGTATATACTCAAATATTTGTCGTCCAAAGCCTACAAACAGGACATCTTGTGCCGATGAACGCTTTTCTGCTTCATAAACCTCTTTAAGAATTTCACTGTTTGCCGGAGTTGTATATATTCCCGATATATACGGCAAATTTAACTTAACAGTAGATTGCACTAATCCCTCATCACGAAATAATTCGCGAGCTTTATTACATGGGAAATATATTAATATCGACACTACAACTATTGCTATTGTATTATTTGCCGTTTTTGATGCAATAGGCAAAAACTTTGGCAATAAAAACACCATAGATGTAACATTTGCAATCTTAAAACAACCGGTATCACTACCGATAGCCGACACCAATGAACACATAAACAAAATTAATAGTATTTTATTATCTGTTGAATTACCAATATTAATTCTGTTTTTACACCATACATACATTAACATCAACAAATAAATAGAATTATATAAACTATTTGTTAAAATATTAATATACTCATATCTATATAGTAACTTTATAAAGAACAGCAACCATATTATTACAACAATATATTTTCTCCTATGCAAAAATTTAATTGCGTCATATTGCGTTATTATATATAATGACAAATAGACCATCACAATTAGTCCGACAATACACACAAGAGATATGCTATCACTCACATACATATCCAATAGATTCAAAATATTATGATTTTCAGTATATCCCCATTCATTCCACGCATAAATATAAGAATTAACATCGCCATATATCCAATATATTATAACTAAAACAGAAATAGATACCGACGAAAAAAACACAATAATGTCTCTTACTTTATTAGTATATTTTTTATCAATTAAAATAGTAACTAACGCAATTGGCAGCAACATTATATTTGGAATACGCGACATTGTAGCCATCGCAACTAATACACCCAACAATGCTAATATAACCATGCTTTTATTTCGTTCAATATATATCAGCATAATCACTGTTGATGCTGATAAAAATAAATTGCTCAAGATATCCCAACCGACAAGTGTAGATCTTTGCTGAACTGCACTCAATAACACTAAGGCTATCCCTCCAACAAACATAGTTTCCCATACATTATTTCGTTTCCAATAAAAATATATTAATGGAATAACTATCGTAGCAATAGAAATTATAGCCATCATTGTTCTCATTTGCAACAATTCAAAACCAAAACAATTTCCTAAAATATTATAAATATATGCTGAGAATATTGTTGACGGACTCTGACTATAGTCCATTGCATTCAATATCTGATATGGTTCATCTGAAAAATTAATGCTATACCTCATTAAGAAAAATGGTATTGAAACGCCTAAAAGCAAGAACAATACCGATACTATTTTACAACAACTCTCCTTTTTATCAATACACATATTCTTTTTATAATCTATATTCAATTTATAATCGTAAAATTAGCAAATAAACAACAAAATACATCATTAAAACAAGGAAAATTCAATCATTATTTCTACCTTTGTATATAAATTACAACAAGAGTTGTAGCTACAATCAATGACTGAATCAAGAAGTAATAACATCTCAATTTCTAAAGCTCAATTATCTGAACTTCCCACTGTATCATACACTGGGTATATTTCTGTTATTGACACAGAGGAAGCTGCAAAAAGTGCCTTATTTTTCCTTAATAATCAAAAAATTGTTGGATTTGACACAGAAACTCGTCCTTCCTTTCGTAAGGGTATATCTAACAACGTATCATTGGTTCAAATTTCAACAATGAACCATAGCTTTCTTTTTAGAATTAACAAATTGGGATTTACTGACGAGCTAATAAATTTTATTGAAAATCCCAATATTACAAAAATTGGATTATCACTTAAAGACGACTTTGCTGTATTACGAAAAATCGCATCTTTTGAGCCTAAAGGATTCATTGAATTACAATCATTTGTAAAAAACTACCATATTGTAGATTGCAGTCTTCAAAAGATATATGCAATAATCTTCAACGAACGCATTTCAAAAAGTCAACGCCTATCAAATTGGGAAGCCGATGCTTTGTCGGCAGGACAACAAACATACGCATCAATTGATTCATGGGCATGCCTACGCATATATCTGCACCTAAAAAATGGCAAATTCGAACCTCTCAACTCTATATATCTAAATAACCCTGCAAATGATATTTAATATGAAAAAAAATAAATCAACTATTATTCCTCTCGTATTACTTATTTATTTAGCCATTATGTGTTATATAGGATATGGGGGATATGCGTCAGGAGAATTTTCAGCATTATATTATTTTGGCGTAATTGCTGGCTCTCTATTGGTTATTATTTTATTGCACTTCTCTTTGAAACGACGTGAACGATTACGCAAAGAACGTGAAGACGACATAAATAAAAACGACCAATGTTGCGAATAATGAAATGTAGATTATCTGTTGCATTAATTCTCCTTTGTTTTTTACAAAGTTGTTTTACCGGAATTGAAAGTACCCCTAAAATAACTTTAGATGATGTAAAAATAGAGAGCAAAAGTTCTATATCAGAAGAACAAAAATATCTATCAAACATCAAAAATGAAACATTTAATCAGTGGCATAAAGGCAAACAATTTGTCGTTTCCGATAGTAAAATTTCGTTGATATTTAATGCGAATAATTTACCCGACACCATTGTTGGTTCTATTATTAAATACCAAAAATACAATACTTCAATATCTGTAGCGGGAACCACCATCACAAATCTATATTTTACATTCAACTGCGATACACTAATTTATTCAGTAAATGCAACTCCTCAAGAGATTGCGTCACGTAAATCATTTATTGTTCCATTTACTATTCAACAAAGTGTTATTGATGACGTTACAAATATGATGCTAAACAACACTTACTATAATATTACCCCTTTAGTTTATGATAGTATTGGCAATACAATGAATATTCCCAAATTTGTTCCCATAAAAATTAATGCTATCAACGCCGGTAATCATTTATACCCAATTAAAGTTTCATATACTACCAATAACAAATCATACTGGGTATATATGACTATTGGAGATGAAATTCAATCAACGAGAAACTTTGAAACATTATTTTCTCTAACAAATCCTCGAAATAAATATCCTCATATAACAGACATTCACTGGAATGCTATTACTAATAACATTGTAGTTGTTGGCATGACTAAAGAAGAATGTCTATTGGCTCTTGGCTCTCCAAATCTTATAGACCGATTGCCAAGTAATGCCGGAATTCTTGAATTCTGGAAATATAACAATGGCAACCAACTGTTATTTGATGATGGATTATTAAAAGAATTCAGACGTTAATACAATGGAACTTCGTTTTTTAGGCACAGGAACCTCTACCGGAATCCCTCAAATTGGGTGTAAATGTAAAGTGTGTCAATCTAACAATCCCAAAGATTCACGATTAAGGTCCTCTATAATAATATCGTCCAACAATACAAATCTACTCATTGACTGTGGTCCCGATTTTAGATCTCAAATTATTGGTTGTAATAGTCCACATCTTGATGCTCTTCTAATAACCCATAGCCACTACGACCATGTGGGTGGAGTTGACGACCTACGTCCTTATTGCAAAAATATTGATTTCCCTATTTATTGTAAAGCTGATGTCTCTGAAGATTTAAGAAATCGAGTTCCTTACTGTTTTGCGAAACATCCATATCCCGGAGTTCCATCTTTCAACCTCAATGATATTAATGTAGGAGAAATTGTAACGATAAATAATCTTGAAATTGAACCTCTGTCGATAATGCACTACAAATTAGAGATTCTTGGATTCAAAATTGGCAAACTTGCATATATTACCGATGCAAAGACAATACCCGACGAAACAATCAACAAAATTAAGGGATTAGATACATTAGTCATCAATGCTCTAAGAAAAACCGAACATATTTCTCACATGACATTAGATGATGCTCTAAACATTATTGATACTGTAAAACCTCGTATTGCTTACCTCACTCATCTAAGCCATGACATGGGGTTACATGATGACGTTGAAAACAGACTACCTTCAAACGTAAAAATTGCATACGACAACCTTGTCATAAATATCGACTAAATCACAGTAGGGATTTCGTCAGGTAAATGGGTAGATAATATTCTCCACTCTTGAGGATACAAATTATTCGCTCTATTTCCTAAATTCTTTACAAAACCAAGTGGTCTATTTTTATATGTAATCATTATATATCCTTTGGATACTCCTTCCAACACAATAGCTTCGCGTCGCAAATATGATATTGCAGTGAAATAATCCACATCAACTAACTGAAATGCGTGTTTATTTACAACTAACGACATTGCTAATGATTGCGTTGGAATAAAATCTTTACCTTTAATTACTGCAACATTAATCCCATAATGAATCAATTCAAGATTGAGTTTCAATTGCGACAAATGATTTAACCACTTTTTAGGAAACGCGTTAACGGTATCATTGTTTACACTAAATTCATATTCGGCATCTTCTGCTAAAATCCATTTCTTTACAATATCTTTATTGGGAATCTTAACATTGTCTTTGCTTTTTTTAGAAGATTTCACGACCTTAGCATCTTCATTAACCCTATTTTTTTTGACAACGGCAACAAACAAACCCTCACCCTCTACTTTATGAGGCATAAATCTATAACAATAATATGGAGTATTAATACCTGTCTGAATATTCCAATCTTCAACCAAGTTAATTTCCACAGAAGATGCGCCCAATTCATTAACAATAAAGTCTATCACCTCCTCATTTTCATGGCGATTGAAAGTACACGTGCTATAAATCAAATACCCTCCAAGACGGAGTGAACTCCACAAATTACTCAGAATTTCTTTTTGACGTAAAACACACTCTTCAACCAATGATGGTGTCCATTGATTAAGAGCCTCACTATCTTTACGAAACATTCCCTCGCCCGAACATGGGACATCTGTAGCAATTATATCAAAAAAGTTTTTAAGTTTTCTATACCGAACAGTATCTCCTTTTGAAACAACAACTGAAGGACTCCCCCATTTTATTACATTTTCTACAAGTGCTAACGCTCTATTTGGCACATATTCATTCGCCACTACCAACGAATCTTTGGGCAATACATCTATTGCCGCCGTAGTTTTGCCTCCGGGAGCTGCACAAGCATCTAAATAGCAAATTGGTGTTGCAAAATCAGCAGCAAGTTGAGAAACGATATGTGATATAATCATTGACGAAGCATCTTGCACATAATATAAGCCTTGATGCATTGCAGGGTCAAAGGTAAACGCCTGTTTTGAAGGTAAATACAAACCGTTTTTGCACCATTTTACTAATTGTTTGTTTATTGGCACATCTACACCCTTCAAATTGTTAACTCTAACAGAAATCGAAGGAGATGTTGACAATGATTCAATTAAACCATCAAATTTCTTATCTTTATAACTATTTATCTCTTCTATAAACTTTTGATGCAAACCCATGGAGATACCTTATATCAATATTTCTTCTATTACTCGAGGATAATAATAATATTCAAGTGAATGCACTCTATTAGCCAATACCTCAGGAGTATCATCATTTTTAACTTCACATTTATATTGTGCTATTATCTCTCCACCATCAACCAATTCATCAACATAGTGAATTGTTATTCCACTTTCTTTATCTCCTGATTCCAAAACCGATCGATGTACATTCATACCCCACATTCCCGAACCTCCATGTCGAGGCAACAACGATGGGTGAATATTTACAATTCTACCTATAAATGCGTTTATTATCGGGGATTGTATTATTGTTAAAAAACCGGCTAAAACAATTAAATCAATCGACAATTCTTTTAATTTATTAATAATCTTAGATGATTGTTGCCACTCTTCGTTTGAAAAAGTTATAGTAGGAATTCCTAATCGATTCATTCGTTCATGAACACCCGCCGACAATCGATTAGACAATACTATTTCTACATTTATATCATTATTTGACGCAAAATATTTCACTATAGCCTCTGCATTCGTACCTTCACCTGAGGCAAAAATCGCTATCCTTTTCATATTACAAAGTTACAAATAAATAACTTATATTTTTTATTCTTCACTCTATTTTATATGATTTCATTACTAATATTTCTTGTAGAATTTAATATTTAGGCAATAAAATAAGCGACCTGAACATTCAAGTCGCTTAATATATTCATTTTTAATATCTATTACAATGAATAAGTTCCCTCTACTAATTTACCCATTGCCCACACTCCTCTAAGATTCAAATCTTCATCAAGAATCATCATATCGGCATCTTTTCCTTTTTCAAGAGAGCCTTTACGATCGTAAACATTCATAATCTTAGCAGGTGATTCAGAAATCATTCTTACAGCATCAAACAAAGGAATTTCTGCTTGTTGAACAAGGGTTCTAATCAATCTATCCATTGTTGCAACACTACCCGCAAGAGCCGAACGGTCTGCCAATTTACAAACACCATCTTCGATGATTACTCGAGGGTCAAATGCAACATCGCTATCACTTGCGGCACAAGCCAATGCATCGGTAATTGCACAAGTGCGTTCTACGCCCTTAATATCATACACCATTCGCAACATAACTGGGGGCACATGAATACCATCGGCAACAACTTCAACTGTCATATCTTTATGTAGATACACACTTTCTACTGTTCCTTCATATTTATATTCACGACGTTTGTGGAATCCTGGCATTGCATTATAGAAGTGTGTAGCGTGTGAATAACCTGCTTCCCATGCAGCATGAACATCGTCATATTCTGCTTGAGTGTGAGCAATTGATGCCAATACACCTTTTTCTTTCAAGAATTTACCTAATTCAATAGCACCAGGAAGTTCAGGAGCAACGTCCCATCTTTTAATACATGGCCATTTTTCAATAATTGGAATATATTCATTTGGATCGGGATCTTTTATATACTCTGGTATTTGACCTCCAGCCATTGCCATATTGAGATAGTGACCTTCAAGGTGAAGACCTAAAATTGGGCTATTAGGATCTTTCATTAAATTAGTACAAGCTTCAGCTGCTGCCTCAATCATAGGAACTGATGACGATGATAATGTTGGGAAAATACTTGTTGTACCATGTTTCATGTGTGCATTAACCGCTACATTGAATGCTTCTTCAGTACCCTCCATAAAATCGCGGCCACCGCCACCATGAACATGAATTTCAATACCTCCAGGCACTAAATACATACCTTTTGCATCAACTAACTCTGCTCCAATAACTGCATAATTAGAATTGGTTACTTCTACAATTTCATTATCCTCTACAAGTACTGAACCTTTTTCAATCCAACCTTGTGGTGTTAATACTTTTGCATTGATAAATTGTGTTAGCATAATACTTTATAATTTAATGTTATTTTATTCCTATTTGTAAAAAATAAATCAACAACTGATTTTAATTATTAACACAAAGGTAGTAAATAAAAAAATAAAGACATTAAATTATTTATATTAATTTTCTATTTCATTATAATTTTCATCTATCCCACAACTAAAACATTTCACTAATTTCTACTATTTATAATCTGCAGTCAAATACACGAATATTCAATAAATTGACTTATATCACAACAATACCCCTATAATATAGTAACTATAGGTACTATAGTCACTATCACTAATGGGTATCAAAAATAAAAAGCCTCGACTCATTTCTGAATCGAGGCTCTCTGAATAGGGGGCGGTGACCTACTCT